>JBDRDL010000031.1:0-14889 GCA_043820925.1 Methanobacteriota archaeon
GGGACATGCCGAAAAAAAGTAAATAATACGAGCGATATCGAGATTATTAAAGATAAAGCACCAAAACCTGCTATCAAATAGGGCTTATGTACAAATCCTATTTCTCTATAGGCACGTGAAATTTTGAATATAAAGTAAGCAAAATACACAAAAAAGACTGAAGGAAAGAGAGCGTATAAATACA
The DNA here is from genome assembly GCA_043820925.1 of Methanobacteriota archaeon. Classification (GTDB taxonomy): domain Archaea; phylum Hydrothermarchaeota; class Hydrothermarchaeia; order Hydrothermarchaeales; family JACRDW01; genus JACRDW01. Next base: position 185 of record JBDRDL010000031.1, read on the forward strand.
GTAAACCAAAATTGGTAGAACTGGGGAACTTGACAAAACTCAGATAGTTGGTTAAAAAAAGAGCGAGCAATATGGAAGAACTGTATAAAACTAAATACTTGTTTCTAAATATATTAACTCTCCCTTTAGTTATAGGCGCTTGAATATAATACAACGCAATATTCACTAAAAAATGGGTTAGAATGTAAAAGAGGGTAAATGAGATTAAGATAGGGTAAGAAGATTTCGCAATAGAATAAAACCTGTAGAGGAGTAGAGCTTGAGTCAAAGTAATTAAAATACAAAAAATATTTCCGTTAAACGCCTCATTCCAGATGTGTGATTCAGATATTTTTCTAGTCTCATGCATCAAAGCAAAAGTAACTGAAATTTGTAACAACATTATTACAACAAAAATTTTAATAAAAAAAGGAATTTCAGATATTATGACGGGAGTAGCCGCAAAAACTTTTGCAGACTGAAAAAATAATGTGAATAAAGAAAGTAAAGATATTATGAAGAACAAGCTAATTTTTTTATGCACCATCCCTCAAACCTCTTTTTCAGAGCATCATAACTCTCACTCTGTAAATATTTAACGTTGCTTGGAGTTATGAGATCTGCTAAGAGACTAATGCTCAATAGATGATTTCTTTTATCATAGAGTCGAGTCGAGTTTATTTCATCAATCGCCGTTATATAGCTATCTGATTTTTTAAATAAGGCTCCCAGTCTCTTTTTTACAATTGTAGTATATGAATCTAATGGAACTTCATGAGTTTGAGTTATATAACGACCAACCGTATTTCCGGCTATATCGCCACAAATTACTGCTGGGAGAATCCCCTCCCCAAATGGTTTAAGGTTCTGATTAGCTACGTCACCTACTAATAATACATTTCCGTAAGTCCATTTATCTGTGGAGTAATGATATGGAGCAATCCCGCTTTTTTCTACTATCTTAATTCCATTTTTAATTTGTTTTTTAACTATAGACAGCTCTAAAAATTCTTCATAACACTTTTCTAATTTTTTGTCATGAAATAAAGAAGTAACACCAATATTAGCACTGTTTCTTGAGATGGGGAAAATATAGGCATATGCGCCTGGTGCGAAATCTCCTATATATATTTGATCAAAGTTAGGCGCATTTAAATCTAAACTAGTCACCTCAAAACTCATAACTTTCCCACATTTCTCTCTCAAATTTTTAAAACCAAGTTTTTTTAAAACTGTTGAATCAGCACCATCAGCAGCAATAACCACTTTTGGTTTAATTTTTTTGTTTCCTCTGGGAGTTTTTACAATCGCTTTTGTAACATTATATTCATCTTTAACCCCTAAGTCGATTAATTCAGTACTTGTTAAAAGTTTAGCCCCGCTATTTACTGCATTACTTGCTAACCACTTATCAAAATTTTTTCGGCTGATTGCATAACCCGACCAAATCTTCCCTGTCCTTTTAATCGTAATATCTTCTGCATAAAATAACATTCCGTCAATCTTCCAGATTAATTGCTCTCTTGGTATTTTAAATGGTAGAAAAGGAATAAGATAATCACTTATGCTTTCAGCGCATTTAACTGGTACTCCAATTTCCTTCTTCTTGTCTATAAAAATAGTTTTAGCTCCAGCTTTTGCGGATGCTCTAGCAGCGCTACTCCCCGCAGGCCCAGCCCCAACCACCAGAACATCGCACTCAATCACACAATCCCTCGAATTAACATTAATGGTTAATATTAACTTATTCGGTGAAAAGTGCTTATTTATATCTTTCTATTTTATCCCGCTACTTCGATCTCTATTTTCCCCTTCCCTGTTGGCATCAGGCTTACAAGACTCTCTTTTTTTATGCCGGCGTATTTTGCGATTTCAGGAGGTATAGTAACGACAAGCGAGTTCCCGGATTTCCTTATCTTAACTTTTCTTTCAATACCAAAAATTCCAAGCTCTTTTGCCTTGTCTTCTATCTCCTGCCATATCTCGTCTGTCAGATATTCATCACCGCACTTCGTGCATACGTGTCCTTCCCTAATCCCGAAGTCAATGCCGAAATATTCGACGTGCATTGGTGCCTTCACTAGCCTGCCGCCGCACCTGCACGGATAAGGCAACACTTTTTCCTCTTTCATACCATCACCTTCACAGTAATAGGATAAATTTTCCTAACGTCTTTGCCTTTAACTTCTTCATACACAATTGAGTAATACCTGTAAATTGCCTCGATTATGTTTCCGCGCTGTATTCTCTTCCTTCCTTTTGCAAGTGCTTCGCAAAATTCTGCTTTCGAGATGCCTCGCAGCATCATCCTTTCGAGCACATGTCTCTGCCTCTTTTGTGACCAGTCCACAGTCAATTCCATAGTAATACATGTATTATCTCGTAGTATTTAAGAGTTTGCAAGAGTATGTTATGCTTTATTGTTTTAATTTTAGTAGCAGAGCATAGAAACGAGACATTTAACTTGACAGTACCTGATGCCCGCGGGGATTAAGAAAAAAGCTACCTGCCCCTCTGCAATATAACCGCTATCACTGCCAGCAGCATCAGCAGTATATTCGCCAGGATATTCCAGAGCGCAGTCTCGTCAGCTTCCTTCCTTTTCCATATCCCCCTGAATTCGCCCTGAGACATGATATTTAGTCTCGGTGCGGGTTATAAATACCTTTTGGTCTTGGTAATGGACTGTAGAATTATCCTGTGCGGAAACTTATAAATATCCAGTGGAAGTATAGGTTAGGAGGGAGTAGTATGGAAATCGAGCGGATAAAAACTTACATTCATGGTTTGGACGAGCACATTGAGGGGGGCATACCGAAGGGGAGCATTTCGCTGATATGCGGTACTCCCGGCACTATGAAGTCCTCGCTCGCATATAGCATCCTGCACAGCAACGCTGTCAAGGAGGGTGTAAAGGGGCTCTACATAACCTTGGAGCAGGAAATCAAAAGCCTCAGGCAGCAGATGGAAAAACTGAAAATGAGAGAAATCGAAGCTCTCACGCTCGTTGACTTCGATATGATGCAGAAAAAAATAGAAAGAAAGCCAGAGACCAACTGGATTCAGCGGGTGGGCGGATTCATTGAAAGCATGGGAGAAGGCTGTGAGCTGCTGGTAGTCGACTCTCTGAATGCACTTTACTCTCTGACGAATATTGAGAATCCGAGAAGGGAGATATACTATTTATTCAAAACCCTGCGAGAAACAGGAATGACCTGCTTCTTAATCTCTGAAATTTCTCTAGGCAAGGCCAGATTCAGCCACTACGGAGTTGAGGAATTCCTTGCGGACAATATAATTCATCTGGAGTTCAAGAAGAGAGGAGACCTGCTCAGCTCTCTGGAGCGCTACATAGGTATAGTAAAGATGCGGGCAACAAATCATGACACCCAGTACTTCCCGATTTTATACCTTAAGGACAGATTTACAGCTTACGGAAGGGAGGAGCTGGAACTCGAGTAGTTACTTCTTAGTTTTTACTCCAGCCAGCGAGGGAAAGCGCTTTTTGAATTCTTCGGGCAGCTCGATTGTCTTGTCTTCTTTAAAAGAGCCTTTCATGAAGTCTATGTAGTCTCTCTGAATGAAAAAGTTTTGAATTTCCCTGCCTTTTACCAGCAGGAAAGTGGTTTTAGCGTTGGTGAATTTCTCAGCCACATAGTAGCGAGAATAAACGATGGCATCTTGGTCAGAGGTAGCGTGCCCAAGTATTACGGTCAGCGGCATCTCCCCGAAACAGGTCAGAATATCGCTTATAATTACTCTGCCGTTTCCGCTCGGCAGGATAAATACCTCTCCTTTTTTCTTGGAGTAATCCTCCAGGGAAGCCACAAATTCTTTTTCTATATCTACATTTGCCTCTGTGCTTTCTCCCTCGACGAGAACTATAAATTCAGTTGGATAGCCGAGCTTCCTCCAGTCGAGTATCGCTGTGTATCCCTTGATTATACCCTGCTTTTCCAAGTCTTTCCTGTAGTACGATGCGGCGGTTGCGCTATTCAACTTCAATGGCCCTGCTAATTTTGCATCGGCCACTCTTCCATTTTCCATGACCCTTGCAAGCACCATAGCTTTTTTTATATTCAGCGTCGGTGCTATGTTTCTCACATTTTTTATCATGATATAAAATTGTTTTATTTAATATAAATAATTTTTTGAATTTTACAAAAATTTTAAAGAAAAGCTTTAACTGCTTTCTTTATTTCATCCAGCCTCCGGTTTTTTCTCTCTAATCTTCTACTTCATAGCCCTCTCTCTCAAGCGCTCTTTTTGCCAGGTACATTATGTCCGGGTCGTCGCCAAGTAAAACTATTTTTGCCATAAATCTAAGCCGGAGTTCTCTTGAGAAGAGCTTCAGCAGTGCTTATCAGTTTCCCCAGCTCTATTCGAAGCTCTTCTTTATATCTCCTAATTCTCTTGCAGACATCCCAGCCGTTCATATCAGACATCATTATATCTAGGATAACCAAGTCCGGCTTTACGTGTGAAATTTTGTTCAGGCATTCTGTCCCGCTGTACGCTTCTGCTACTTCATACCCTTCTCTTCGCAATGCTATTTTTAAAACAAAGACATGGTCAGGGTCATCGTCCACAACCATTATTTTTGCCATAGTTGTTAATGCTTTTTTTGAATATTTATAGGTTTCTTTTTAAATTTATAAGCTACGTATCGATGCTATTCATGTATTCGCAGAGATTTTCAACTTTTTTAATAAATTATCCAGATATTCAATACCCTGTTTGTACAGTTCATCTCCTTTTTCTGTTAATTTGTAGTACTTTCTATTTTCATGCCACTCAGCTGCAACGTATCCTCCCTTCTCCAAGCGATATAAAACTACATAAGAGGTCACCAGAGCAGGCTCAAAGCCGAATCTCTCCCTCAGCTTGCTCTTGATTTCATAGGCGTACATTTTCCTTTCTTTAAGAAGTTTGAGCAGGTATATCCACAGAATTTCCTTAGTAGTTTTTGCTTTCAGCCTTTGGAGCGGCATGCAAGAGTTTTACAACCGTAAAATATATATATTTTTGGATATATTTTATAATCATAAAAGTGAAAAGCATGGGAAAAATAAGAGTCGCTATAGTTGGAGTAGGCAACTGCGCTTCTGCCTTAGTACAGGGCGTGGAGTTTTACAAGGATGTAAAAGGCGAAGAATTTATCCCTGGCATAATGCACAACACCATCGCAGGCTATCACATCGGAGATATAAAATTTTCAGCAGCCTTCGACATAGATAAGAATAAGGTCGGAAAAGACCTGAGCGAAGCTATTTTTACAAAGCCGAATAATACGATTAAATTCTCAGATGTGCCAAATTTAGGAGTACCTGTGCAGAGGGGCATGACCCACGATGGTCTTGGAAAATATCTCTCGCAAGTGATAGAGAAGCATCCCTCACCAACTGTAGATGTGGTTGAAGTTCTGAAAGAAACAAAAACAGACATAGTCGTGAATTATCTGCCGGTCGGAAGCGAATTTGCAACGAAGTGGTACGTTGAGAAAGCGCTCGAGGCAAGGTGCGGATTTGTCAACTGCATCCCTGTTTTCATAGCCCGTGAAAAGCGCTGGCAGAAGCAGTTTGAGAAGCGAGGGCTGCCCATAATCGGCGATGACATAAAATCGCAAGTGGGAGCGACGATTGTTCACAGAGTATTAACCCGGCTATTCAGGGACAGGGGAGTAAAGCTGGATAGGACTATACAGCTGAATGTGGGCGGCGACATGGACTTTTATAACATGCTGGAGAGGGAGAGGTTGGAATCCAAAAAAATCTCAAAAACGAGCGCAGTAACCTCGCAGTTGGACTATGACATAGGTGCAGAGAACGTGCACATAGGTCCAAGCGACTATGTTGCCTGGCTAAAAAATAGAAAGTGGGCATACATAAGGTTGGAAGGCACTACATTCGGTAATGTACCCCTAAACGTAGAGCTGAAACTTGAGGTCTGGGATGCTCCAAATTCTGCGGGCGTTGTTATAGATGCAATTCGCTGCGCAAAGCTTGCAATGGATAAAAAAATAGGAGGGGCACTTAAAGGCCCCTCAGCTTATTTCATGAAATCCCCGCCAGAGCAGTACAGCGACGATATTGCAAAAAAAATGGTAGAAGATTTTATCAAGGGCTAGATTCCACGGATTTCTTCCGGGTGGGAAAAGGAGAACGTTTTCCGATGGAAAACGTCTCCTTTATGGGTGGTCAGCTTAGAACTGAATAGCAGTTCGTGCCGTTCACTTCCTCTTTTCGAAGGTGCTTGTAGAGCATGTTGTAGTATATGAACATCCTCAGGTGCGCATCCCCGACTTCATAGCCCCTTCTCTTCATCCTCTCTACGATTTCCTTGCCTCTGAGTTTCTCCCCGTCTCTGAAAACGCTCAGTATCGCATTTACCTTATCTGCAGCATTTCCAAATTTTTTCATTTTACAACCCCCTTTCTGAAATTTCATGCTTTACGAAAACCAGGCCAGAGTCAACTGAGATAAACAGGTAGTCCTCTACAATATCCAGTCGGCTGTAGCAGAGCACGTGGTAAGTTTTTTCTCCCATTCAGTCCCTCCTTGAAAATAAAAAAGAAGGGAAAGACTATATTATATAGTCTATACCCAAGTTCGCCATCACTCCTTCCGCCGGCTTGCTCTGCTGTTGCGAGCCCAATCTCATTGGCTGCCTTAGTTTCATGTAGTTTCTGGATATATTTCTCCCTGGCACCTGAATGTCGCTCGAAGAAGGTCCAAGAATATCTGGAGACTGAACGCCTGTAATTATAACCATTACCTGCACTCTGCCGCCGAAGTTCGGGTCGATTCTTGCGCCCCATATAACGTTGGAATCGTTGCGCAGGTAGGACGTTGCAATCTCTCCGATTCTGTTAGCTTCTGCCAGCGTTAAATCAGGTCCGCCTGTTATGTGAACCATCGCTCCAATAGCGCCGCGGTAGTCTACATCGAGCAGCGGATTCTCAAGAGCATGCGTAACTGCTTCCTCTGCTCTGTTTCTGGTATCGCTTTCACCGAGACCGATCATTGCGATTCCCCTGCCAGAGCCTTCTCTCATAACAGACCTTACGTCTGCAAAGTCAAGGTTTATCAGGCTCGGAGTTGAAATTGTCTCTGTTATTCCCTTGACCATGTTTGCGAGTATGTCGTCAGCTACCTTGAAGGCGTCTTCCATCGGCAGGTCAGGCACGTGGTTAAGCAGCTTGTTGTTGTCGATTACAACGACGCTGTCGCAGTTCTTCCGCAGCCTTGCCAGTGCATCCTTCGCCTTTCCGATTCTCGCCCTCTCTATTTTGAAGGGCATTGTTACTGCGCCGACTATGACTGCACCAGTAGTTCGAGCAACCTCTGCAATCACCGGCAATGCTCCGGTACCAGTTCCTCCGCCCAAGCCGCTCGTCAGGAAGATTAAGTCAGCTCCTTCCAGCAGCTCCTTTATCGCCGGCTTAGCCTCGACAGCAGCCTGCTCTCCTACCTCAGGGTATCCTCCGGCACCAAGACCTTTTGTCAGCTCATAGCCGATCAACACCTTCTTGTCTGCGGAAACAGTCGACAGATGCAGCTTGTCTGTGTTCACTGCTATCAGATGCGCTCCCTGTACGCCAAGGTGGCTTAACCTGTTTATTGTGTTGTTCCCAGCACCGCCTACTCCCACTACTATTATTTTCGCCTCTCCAAAGCCCTGCTTGGACATTGGATCGTACTTACCCAACGTTTTGTTGGCTTCTCTCGCTTTTTCAAACATCGATTCCATTTTTTACCCCCTTTTTTGTGTGAATGAGTGAATAGTTGTGAATAAGAGCATATATAAAGCTTTCGGTTTTTTACGCTATTTTTGACTATTTTTTATAAATGAGCAGTGAATGAAACGTTAATACAATAAATACGCAATTATGGCGCATCAAAAGATTTATATATGTAGAATGTGAAGCTACTTCGCAAGTTATAAGCACAAGTGAATGAAGTAATATGTGAAAAGGTGAATAAGATGGAAGACCCGATTTCGATTAACCTCGAAGTGCAGGACAGATTTGGAAAATCAAATTTAAGCATCGAAGGAGCAGACCTCGAAGATGCGAGGGAAAAAATACTGCATCACTTAAATTACATTTACCAGAGCGAAACTTTTACAGACATATCTATAGAAGCTAAGGACAGAACAGGCGGAAGCAGGGTCAACAGGACGTTCCCGAAGATAAGGTTCGATGAAGCAAAGAGCAGGCTCTCTGACTTCCTTGCATATATCTATCGTGCTGCTACCGAAGAGATTTACATTGGTTCTGGAGAGGCACTGCAAGCAATGCCTGAAAAAAATTGGCTGAGCAGCTACGAATTGAGCAGCCTTTCCCAGAAGGACAAAGTTTTTGCGCTTCTGAAGCACAACCACGCAGGAGAATGGGTACAGTCACAGGACATACAGCAGGAATACGAGATAATCTTCGGAGAAAAAATAAAGCTCAGCTCGCTCTCGACATATCTTGCGAGGTTCCACGCCCATGGCTCTCTAGAACGAAAAGGCTCAAGGGCGCAGAGAGAATACAGGCTGCCAGGCGAGGGTATTAGCGCCCTCTCACCGCTTTAATAACCCGCAGAATTTCTTCGGGATGATTTAAAATTCTGACGAATTCCATCTTTTTCAATTTTTTCAGATTTTCAACATCTATCTTTCTTGCTTTTATTCCAACTTTTTTTCCGCCGATTATTGCATTATATCTGCACAGCGATTCACAAATACCGCAGGAGTTGCAGCGCAGCAAGTCTATCCTAAAGCTAATAATTGCGCCTCTTTCGCACCTGTTCGCAGGTTCACAGGTCTTGCACCTTCTGCAAAGCTCCTTATCTATATAATAGGGCAAGGTAGTCGTAGTTTTCTTTGCAGCTCTGTCAACTGAGCATATGTAAACAGGTACCCCGCACTTCATCGCATGCGAGGCAGCGTTGGTGACGAGCGTATCCGATATCCCATGGGCTATCTTCGCCACTGTATTTGCGGTCGCTGGAGAGATTATCAGCGCTTCGTACTTTCCCAAAAAAAATCTGCCGGTAGAGGGAGAGCTTGAGCCCTCTTTAGAGTGCGTAAAAATCTCCTGCAGATATTTGCCTGGAGAGATTTTTTTCAATTTACTCCAAAGTCCATAAGCTTTCACTACCTCCTCTCCGCTTTCTGAAAGGAAAGTCGTAATTTTGTGCGATTTCGCAAGTTTTTCTAAAACTGCGAAGCTCTCCTGCAAGTAATGACCTGCCCCTGTTATGCACCATGCTATGTTCATATTCTCAGCGCAACCAATAATTTTTTTATTTTTCTATACTCCTCAGGACTCAAGCTCTTGCGCATGATTCTTGTACAGCGCCGCAAATCTTCTTTTCTCTCCCTCGAGAGCGCTATCGCAAGCTCGACAGCAGCAAATAATCCCCTGTTCACTGCCACAGGATACCTCCTATTCACAACCACCCTCGAAACTTCGCATCTCGCAGCGCAAAACTTGCTTTTTTTGTATTCGTCTTTCTTTACATACTTCCTGTGCTCCTTTAGCTTTGCTTCAATGAATGCATGCGCATCTTTTAAGAAAGGCGCATTTACATTTGCTTTTTTAATTTCATTTTTTCCAACTTCAGGCTCCTTGCAGCCTTTTGCCCTGCCAATTAGAGCGGTCTTCAAAAACAAATACGGGTCGAAAATTAAATTTATCACGCAGCACTTGTTTCTGAGCAAGTTTGAACAGGTGTCGCTCTCCACATGTATCTTCATTATCACTTCCTTTTCGCTCAGGGCATAAACTCCCATCGGCGCAGCGTTGGGACTGCCATCTTCATTATAAGTCGTTACTATGCACTCTGCAATGCCTCCTTTTCTGAATCCGAGGTCAAAAAGGCTCATATTTTCAACCCATTCAGCAGCGCAATCATGAGCGAGGAGGTTACCAAGTCAGCAGTAGTTCCAGGATTCAGCCTGTTATTTTTGTCTCTCAGCTTTCTGTCAAATTCGCTGAGCCTCCCTGCATCCATTCCTGTCTCCAAAACAGCCCTCGCCTCCTGCGAAATTTCCTGCGCAACTTTCATGCTGTTCTTCCTCGCAATTAGAGAATCTGGAACTCGGGATAATATTTCCAGGAAGCTGTAAAGAATCGCAGCGTTTATGTCCTTCTTTTTTGAATAAGATTCTCTTATCTTAGGATAACCGATTTCGAATGAAATTCTCATTTTGGTTGTGAGTTCCTCGGCAATTGAGTCTTTTGAAAATTTGAAAATATCATATAAATTTAACTTCTTCTTGATAATCTCCCTGTCTGAACATTTGTCATTTACATCCAGCTTTCGCAATTTTCCAAGCCCTCCTGGCTTTGCTGCTCTAATTGCTTCATACAAAAAAAGAGAATCCTTGTATGTGCTTTTTTTTATTATTGAGTCAAGATTCTTCCTTATGTTTTTGTTTTCGATTTTTTTTAATTTTGAAATCATAACTCCGCACGCAGCAGAGAGGGGAATTAAAAGCATCGCTGTTCCTAAATTCGTGTTCCTGCCGCTGTGCCATCTCTTTGTTTCGAATACAGCATCTCTTATCAGTCTGCCAACGCCGATATTGCTGATGCTTATGTTTCCTTTTCCAGCCTCAAATCCTCTCGATGCAGCGCCCTCTGCAAACCTGCCGATAGCTATTCCGCTCGCCAGGAAATGCTCGTATTTTGTGTCTCTAAAATCATGGTAGCGATTTACGTTTCCTGGCTTTGGGGCGCTTGCTTCCAAAACGCACGCAAGCTGTGCGCAGGTAGCAATTTTCTTCATCTTCCAACCGCCGCAAGCGCAACTTTCGCTAAATTTCTTTTATCCTCCAAGTTTCGCATTAGTATGTTAGTTTTGAAGCATTTTATTTCTTTGATATTTTCCTCAGCACTATCTGTTATAAGCGAGCTTACCAGCTTGCTGTACAATTTTGCAACGCTCTGCGAGGAAATGCGCAGCCCTTTCGCCCGCATGAACTTTTCTGCAGGTCCGCTTATCGTCTTGCCAGAGATTATAGGCGAAATTGCGGTGCACTTCTCCTTCTTTTTCTGCATCGCCTCTCTGATATCTCCCAGCGAAATTATCGGCAGAATGCTTGAGACTGGGTTGCTCGGTCCGATTATTATGCCCTCTGCTTTTTTTATTGCTTTCACAGCTTTTCTACATCCTCTGGCTTTTTCTATACCCTTAAAAAAAACATCCACAACCTTTGGCTTGCCTTTGTTTTCAACCCAGAATTCGTGAAATGACATCTCTTTTTTCTCTGTTACGATTCTCGTCTCAATTCTGTCGTCGCTCATCGGAAAAACTCCTGCTTTTATTCCGAAAGCTTTCCTCTGAATTTCAATAGCCTCTGAAAGCTTTTTTCCCTTCCGCAGCAGCTCTCCCTTTTGTATCTGCGTAGCCCTGTCTCTGTCGCCTATTCTCAGAACTTCTTTACAGCCGAGCGCTATGAGTGCTTCATGCGTAGCGAAGGTATCTCCTCTTATTCCGTACCAAGTTTCTTCGTTGATTTCGTCGCTGAGGGTGTAGAGCACGGTATCCACATCTGGCGAAAAATAGCCGTGCGGCAGCCAGCAGTCTTCTGCAGTATTTACGATAACGCTAAGCTTTTTTTGCTCAACGACTTCTTTCAGACCCTGCAAAAGCTTGGGAGTGCCGGTGCCGCCCGAGAGAACGACGATCATCTAAATACGTCCTCCCTCTTTTTCCTTATCAAATCTTTTACTTTTCCATTGCCGAGAAAATTTAGACCTCTTATTATTACTACAGGTATTTTTTCACTCGCCTCTCCTATGATTAAGTTTGCAGCAGAAGCTAGGCAGTCTGCAATCGCCACTCTCGTAATTTGCAGCTCTCTTTCAAACAAATCTTTGTCTCCCCGCCTGTCCCACAAAACTTTGATTCCGGAAGCTCCGATTGCCATGCCCACCGTGCCGTATCTGAAGGGTCTTCCAGACGAATCCATGATTACTACGCCTATTTTTTTTCCAGTTTTTTCTTCCAAGCCTCTTCTAATTCGTTTTGCACTTTTGTCAGGGCTTCGTGGCAATAGCTTGGCTTTTCCTTTCTCGACGTTGCTCTGGTCTATTCCAGCGTTTGCGCACACAAAGCCCTGCTTCGTTTCAACGATTATGAAATTTTTTCCAATTCTCAGAACCTCTTTTGACTCCCTAAGTATCAGCTCGACTATGCGGGGGTCTTTTCCAGTTTTCCTGCTTAAAGCTATGGCTCTCCTTGAAGGTTTTACTTCACCTAAGTCAACGAGCCGTCCTTCAGCCTTTGCGACAATTTTTTCTGTAACTGCAACTATATCGTTATCCTCCAGAGCGATTCTTTTTTCTTTGAGTGCCGAAGATATTATCTCAACTAAGTCATCGCCATCTCTTATTAGCGGAAGATTGTCCAAGCCAATAATTTCCATGCTCGAGAATACAACAGCGATACGTTTAAATTTATTGCTTGCGTAAGCAAGTACGTAGGCATTGCGCAAGCAAGACCGCCAGCTTTCGCAAGAAAGAATGGCGGACATGCCAGCTTCCTTACGGAATTCTTGCGCACTACCTTACGGTATTGCGCATAGTTCCGCTGCGCTCCACTAGTGCGGCCGTAGTCTAGCGGTTAGGACTATAGCTTCCCAAGCTATCTGCCCGGGTTCGATCCCCGGCGGCCGCATAGCCCAGCATAATTTCTGTATCGCCTTGATTCGCAGCAGCCGTAGGTCTCGAAGTAAATTTTCATAGAATCAACATTGCAAGCAAGTGGGCCCGGGGAGGATTGAACTCCCGACCTGCTGTGTGTGAGACAGCCGTCATAACCACTAGACCACGAGCCCATATAGCCCTTTCTTTCAGAAAGTAGAAAGGTCTATCACCCCAAAGAAAATTTGTAACGATTGCAATTTTTTCCCGAGGGTTTTTGCGATAGCAAAAAGGCTCCGTACATAACCACTAGACCACGAGCCCGTTTATCTCCTCCATCTATATTTCTTTTCTCTTTTTCTGGTTTTTAGGATTATGGCAGCAATAACTATTGCGATTCCAGCTAGCAGATACTTACTGAGCGACGAGAAATCATACCTTCTTTCGATTTCTTTTGCCTTTTCAAGGACTTCTTGCTTTGACTCATTTATAGCGCTCGTCACATTGCTTATTTTTTCTTCGAGTTTCGATTCATTTATGGCAGGCAGCGGAGCAGGTTTTTTCCTCTCAACTATTACCTCTATGCTACTTTCGCCTACGTTTCCTTTGGCGTCTGCAGCTTTTACTGTTATAGTATGCCGGCCCTCTGGCGAAGCGCTGGTATCCCAGTTACACGGCAGCGAACCGCACGCATAGTTTCCATCTATAAATATTGCTATTCTATCGAAAGATGTTATGGACGCATTTATCGCAACTACTCCAGAAACTTTTTCTTGGTGCGAGGGGTTTGTGATATTCACGACAGGGGGGATTGCTCTTGGCAAAACCAAGAAGTAGACGCTGTCTTCAACGGCTGCGGCTATAGAGTCTCCATCGGCAGATATAGCCACAGCTCGAGCAGTTTTATTTGCGTTGTAAGACCAGAGCAGCCTTCCATTGCTGTCTAAATAATAGATTGCACCATCAGCAGAGCTTGCGGCTATATTTTTTCCATCCTTCGAGATATCCACGCCGGAAATTTCGCTTTTGGAAAGATACATCCAGGCTTCCTTTCCATCCTCGATTAAATGGAGAAATCTGGACCCAACAATTACTTTTTGATTGAAAATTGCAACGTCGCTTATATATCTCCCAATATTATACCGCCACTGCAGCTCATTATTTTTAAACAGGTATACGCTGCCGTTAGAGGTTCCGGCAGCAATCTCTTGAGCTGAAACCGCAATTCCGAAAACAGAGCCGTCTGTTTCATATTTCCATGATTCATTTCCCTCCCTGTCGAAGAGATAAATATAGTGGGTAGCAGAACCAGCGGTTATGTGTTCTGAAATCTCAACGTCTCTCACACCATCTCCGATTAACTTATGCCAGGATGCATTACCGCTGCTGTTGAGTAGATATATTTTAAATTCATCTCCAACAACAATGTATTCCCCCTTAGACGAGACCGCCACGCTGAGGACAGGATAATCTGCCTTGCTTTTCCAGAGCAGGCTGCCGCTCTTGTTCAGAAAATAAACATAGCCGTCTTCAGCCCCAGCTGCTATATATTCTCCCTGTTCTGAAATCGCAACGCCATTTACAGCTCCGCCAGCGGTGTAGTTCCACCCTACTATTGGCTGCGCTTCAGCATAGGCAAAATTTAAAAGAACGATTAGTACTACTAAAGTACGCATGGTATTTGATATTCAAACAGCTATATATATTATTTAGGTGCAAGCATGAGCATAGAATCAGCTATAGTTGAGATTTTGAATGGATTCCCTCCGGGCGCAGTCGTCGTTGCAGTTGCGATGTTTCCGCTCATAGAGTTGCGGGGAGCAATTCCATTTGCCTTGCTGAACTACAGCATGAACCCGATGGAGGCGTATGCTCTATCAGTGTTTGGAAACCTTCTGCCCGTGCTGCCATTGCTGCTCTTTTTGGAGCCTGTTGAAAAATTCCTCCGCCGCTTTAACATATTCGACAAATTCTTTGAGTCGCTGTTCAGCAGGACAAGAAAGAATGCTGAGAAAAATATTCAGAAATATGGTGCTCTCGGTCTAGCAATATTCGTTGCCGTCCCACTGCCAGCAACCGGAGCATGGAC
>JBDRDL010000032.1:0-30911 GCA_043820925.1 Methanobacteriota archaeon
AAAAGGAGTGGATTGACATGATAAAAATAGGAATAGTAGCATCTGAGTTTAACTATGAGATTACCTATCCAATGGTCGAGCTAGCGAAGGAGCAGGCAGACTTCCTTGGAGCAGAAATTACATATATAGTTAAGGTACCTGGTGCATTTGACATGCCGCTGGCAGTTAAAAAGCTGCTGGAGAAGAAGAATATAGATGGAGTAGTTACCCTCGGCGCAATCATAGAGGGCGAAACCAAGCATGACGAAATCGTTATTCAGCAAGCTTCCAGAAAAATCGCAGATTTGGCACTAGAGTACAGCAAGCCAGTTTCCTTAGGCGTTTCTGGCCCTGGTTTGAGCAGGCTTGCTGCACAAGAAAGAGTCGAGTATGCGAAGAGGGCAGTGGAGGCGGTTGTCAAAATGGTAAAGAAGATGAAGGAACTGGAGAAGTAAGAGGTTGAACCCTTGCAGGGGACATGAAAAAACAGCAAAAGAAGTCGTGCCGGAGATTAAGAGCGCGAAGGTAATGATTGAGATTTAGGGGCGTTGGATAAATTAAATTTCACTTAACGGTTTCGGTGTTTGCGAAGTTCCACCGAAGGTGGAATTTGGGTGAGCGTAGCGAACCGCAAACACCGTGTTAGGCGACCGAGCCAACGAAGTTGGCGAGGCAAGGACACGAAGTGTCCGCAGAGTTGCCCGCATTTTTCACTCCTACCCCCTCACTCCCACGTTATAAAACTGTCGATAGAGCCTTGCTTGTAATCATTGCATGAACCTAAATTTATGGGGCAGTGTCATAATATCCTCTCAAGAGTTTCTTTCATTGGGTTCTTGAGGATATTTTCCCAAGACCACAGATTTCTGTCAAACAAGATATGTTCAATGTTGACTTCCTTCGGAAGTTCTTTTACCGAGAACGGTATTGCAGATTTGAATGCATCAAGTGTTGGTTGATAGTTTGTTATTAACTGCCCACTAAATGATACTGGGAATGTTACTCTATCAGACCAATGTGTATATGGGAGCATTTTCATGCACCACGATGAAGCACATTCGAGCACATATCGGTATTGACAAAATGCAGACATATCAGGCAAATATATGGACTGAACATTTGGTGGAAGTTCTATGCCTCGCCATTCTGACGGCATACCTGTCAAGTGTATTTTCAGGTGTAGATGTTCATTGGCATACTGGGTAAGAGTCTTTACTCTGAAAGCGTCCCGGTTTCCGCGGTTTAATGGAGCAAGAACATAATTGGAATCATGCCTATGGTGAAGTGTGGCTACTGGTTCAGCCCAACAGCCTGAAGGCACGTACCATGCCGGCTGTTTGAATAGGCTGAGATAGTTTGCTGTACACCAGATGGCATCTGAGTTCTCAGTTAGAAATTTTTGGTGGTATCCGAAATACTTTTTGCGTCCATTCACAATAAAATGAATGATTTTTGTTCCATTTACATCATGGATTTCTTTCCAGATGTTGGGCAGTTCTTTATATGCTTTCCGCATATCCCCATACCAGACTTGGGGAATTATCGCAACATCAAACATCGAAAATTGTTCGATAATGTCACAATCAGGTGTAATGGGTTTCACATCATATCCAAGATTTCTAAGGGCATCTGCCATTTTCTGATATGCATAAATGGATACATGCTGGTTTGGCTGCACTGTAGAATTGAAAAGGCCAATTGTTGTCATATTATACCTCCTCCAATAGTAGCTCACATTTTGCCTAGTTTGATTCTATTATCGACCATTTTATCGCCCCTTTATGCTCTTCTCCCAAATTCTTCTTTTTTGTGTCCGTGTTTAACCATCCAAGGCACACAGCATTTAAATTTTTAATTCTCGTCATGCGGGCAATTTCGCCTAATGGCTTGCGGATAAAAGAAGTTGCCGAAGGCAATTTTGTGAAATCTTTGATTTCCCTTTTATCCGCTGTTATATGACCCGAAGGGTAAGGTTGCGAAGCAACCATAGAATTCGGCTTGGCGGTTATCATTTTGTCCATTCTTTCAATTTCTTAATAATCCTTAATTCTTCTTTTGACTCTCTCCACTCACCTATTATCTCATTTATCTTACCTTCTAATTGCTTTGATGGCATTTTCTCAGGTGGATTACAATTCACATTTTTTAAAGTAAAGAACTTATAGATTTTCAAAAGAGGATTCTCTTGCCTAAATTCAATTACTTTAACCCCTATTTTTTCAGATTCTTTCTTCATCATTTCTGTTAGCCTATCAGTCAGGAACAAATCTACTTTTCTGGCAAGTGCTTCATCACCAATTTCTGGATTTCCTATTCCAAGTAGTTTCAACTCAACAGTTAAAGGCTCCTTATCTCTATTGAAGACTATGGCGTCGATTTCTCTGTTTTCAACCAACCCTTTTTTCTTCATTTCATCAAATATCAAGACATAATCGTCTTCTGGAACTTTTAATAACCGAAATATTGTATACAACAAGCCTTTTTCGGTCTTTTTCCCTACTTCACTCCAAGCTCCACCTTGAATCGTTAGTTTCATTGCTGATATGATGTTGACGAAAAATAAACTTTCAATATCATCTAATTCAACTTGCTCATCATCTTTTTTGATTATTATTTTGATATGATATAAGTTCTCACCACTTTCAAACTCTTTAAGCAACAGTCTTAGTGCTTCTATATTCTTCTTGCCCAAATCTAAGCATACTTCCTTTTTAGATGTACCTCCTGTCATATTTTTTACGGTCTTATCATTCAACCCACCAAACCACAAAAGTTTAAATTTGTTCTCTTTCCCTTTCTTTTTGTAAGTGTCATCTAAAAGTTTTTCAAGCCAATTATCCCCTTTTCGTTTGTATTCAAAGATTTCAGAAGTTAGTTCTTGTGCTTTATCGATGAATCTTTTATTTATAGTCGCAAGAACATAGGTTCTATAATCTTGACCTGTAAGAATTGAGTGTATTATTTTGCTAATAAGCTCTTTCATACTTTCACCTCTTGATTTTTATGTCTACAGATATTGTCTCTATTGCCTCACTTATCTTATCAATATTCTTCAACAATCTTTCTTTTGTAGGTCTTCTACCTCTAATTGAAGTACCTTGAACCTTCTTTATTTGCTCTCTAAATCCTATTATCTGTTCTCTTACAATTCCAGAAATAATACTGTCATCATCCGTGGAAACTTCCGTATTACCTATTTTCTTCATTACAAGGATATACTCGTCATCAATCTTTCCTATATCTGCACTCGTGTATTTCCTTGTTTTATCAATATTTCTAAAAATTATTTTTATCGGTTTAAATCCTATCTTTTTACCCATCTCTGCAAAAAATTTATGGCTTTCAATCAACTCATATTCCAAACTGGAGTTGCCTACTACTATCACACATAATTTGTCTTTTTTCAAAACTCGATTCATCTCTATCATCGAACGGAGCATGTCTCCTAAATATTCAGAAAGTAATCTAAACCTATTAATAATAAAATGAGAGTGTCCTCCTATCTCATGTTTTCTAAATAAGTCAAAATCCATCCCAAGCCAAAGCATGTTATACATATGGGCCCTATAATAATCCAACGCATTTACGTAGGGGGGAGAAGTTACAATTAAGTCTATTGAATCTGTTTCAACTTCTAATTTTCTTGCATCACCACAAATTATTTTTGCCTCTGGGATGCTTTTAACAATTATAGCTGTCTTTCTTAGTTCGTTTTGCATAGATTTTACCTTTTTCAAAAACAGATTATCAACATCGATTCCATCACCATTTTCTACCAATGACCAGATTGTAGAAGATAAAGCGACTCTGCCAAGGTCAAATAGATCATTATGACCTTCTTCTTTTATCTCTATTAAAGTTTCACGTATGCTTTCTAATTTTGAGATTACAACTCTGTTGAATATTTTACTTACTTTTCTGTTAGGTAGATTGTTAAGTCTTTCATTAACTCTTCTATAATCTAAATCTAAATATCGCTTCATCACTGCTAATTTTTTGTTAAAATATCTAAACTCATTTTCATCAATCAAGGTAGTTTTTACTTTAGTTATTAATGCTGCAAGTGGGTTAAAGTCATTGCCAATATAATTTCGATTATTTAGGAAAGCCTCTACTAATGTTGTTCCACACCCACACATCGGATCTAAAACATTTTCTCCTTCTTTTGTAAATAATTTGATAAAAGTTAGGGGTATCTGAGGTATGAACCTTGCAGGGTAAGAATGAAATGTATGTGTAAGATATTGAGTTGTAAAATCTTTAAAATCCCAATCGATTTTATCTAAAACTTCAATCCTTTTAGAGAAATTATGCCCTCCACTGATTAGTTCTATGTATTTTTGTTTGAGTGTCTTTTCCTCGAACAAAGTTGCTTGTTTCGTCTCATAAAGCATTTTCATCATATTCACCTATATGCTTTTGTTTTTATTAAATTTGTTGTCCATCCGCCAAGCCGAATTTCATATAACTCCTTCATATCCGACAAGATTGTCGTATATCTTTCCATTTTGGTGTTATATCTGACGTTGATGTCGCATATCCATCCATTGGCAGATTATCATTTGTTATCATTCATTACCTCCTCAGACAGTATAGAGTCCAACGGATTTTTTATTTTGCTCAGTTCCCTATTGCTTACGTGAGTATATATTTCTGTTGTTTTACTGCTTTTGTGTCCCAACAGTTCCTGTATATATCGTAGGTCTATTCCACTTTCTAAAAGGTGCGTAGCGAAACTGTGTCTTAGAGAATGAACAGTAACTTCTTTCTTGATCCATGCGTTTCCGCACGCTTGCTCAAAGATCCTCTGCGCTGTTCTTGTGGTTATATGCGATTCTGCATCAGTTGAAGGAAATAGCCACACCTTGGGTCGATGGAATTCTGTATATATCTTTAATATTTTCAGAGCCACATCCGATAGTAGAGTGTAACGGTCCTTCCTTCCTTTCGCACCGCGAACATGTATCAGTTTCCTCTGAGCATCTATATCCTCTATTTTCAGCCTAACAACCTCGCCTACTCTTAAGCCCGCTGAATATGTGAGCATAAGAATTGCCCTGTGCTTTACATTTGCAACGGATGAAAGTATTCTGGATACCTCCTCTCTGCTCAATACAACCGGCAACTTTTTGTCCTTCTTTGGTCTTTTGATATCGTAGGCAAAGTTCCGCTTTAAAATTCCGCCGTAGTAAAACTTCAGCGCATTAATCACTATGTTCAAGGTCGATGCAGAGGATTCTTTTCTGTCAGCAAGATAAAACAGGTAGTTCTTTACGTCTTCATTGTCGATATCGCCAGGGCTCTTTTTAGCAAATCTCAAGAGTTCGTTATTGTAATGAACGTACGCCTTTATTGTCTTTGAGCTGTATTTTCTTGATGTAAGTTCTCTTCTCAAACTCTCTAAATGCAGAGAAGGGTCAATATCGACTTTTTCCCCTTCAAATAGAGACGCAATCTTTTCTACAGCACCCTCATTGGATGGAAAACTCCAGTATTTCCCATCAGGATTCCACTTATATCCATTAACAGTTTTAATTTTTGCGATGTAATCCGGATTATACGGAAGTTTAACTGTTATCCTCCCGTCTTCTTTTACGATAGTTATCATTTTTCTTCATTTAAGCGTATTACTTATACTGTCGCTTATCTCTTTTGTTAGAGCGTCGGAAAAATGATTTTTCTATTTTATCCTTACGCCGGGAAATCCCCTTTCAATTATCTTCTGCAAAATGCTCTTGGTACTGTGCAGGGGATACTCTCTATATTCTCTTATTCTCACGACTTTAACGCCCATGCCTCTCTTTTGCAGTTCTTTTTTTATTTGCTCTTCGTCATGATACTGGTCAGGACCGAGAGCGATGGTATCCGGCTTTATTTTCTCAATGACCTTTAGGAAATCGTCTTCCCTGCCCAGCATCGCTACGTCAACAGGTTTGAGGTACTCAAGCATCGCAATCCTCTGCTCTTCCGACACGATAGGAATCCTTTTCCTCTTCGCTACCGTTGAGTCTCTTGCCACAATAACGACAAGAACGTCGCCGTATTCTTTCGCTTTTTCCAGAATGAACCCATGCCCTGGATGCAGGATATCGAAGACTCCTCCGCAGGCTACGACCTTTATTTTTTTTCTCCCTTTTTCGGTCAGCCTGTAGCCTGCCCCAGTTTTTTCAATCAAGCTGTTTTTCTTTAATTTTTCAATCGAAATTCCCAATTTTTTAAGCTCGCTGCCACTAACGATGCCGTTTTTAAACTCCAGTTTCCAGATACTTGCGAGCAGCTCTTTCATATTCGCAGCCTCTCAGCGATTTCTCTCATCTCTCCCTCGCTCATTTTTTTCCGTGGTGCGTGAAAGTTAATGCCGTCGTCGGGATACCGGGGCAGGACATGGCAGTGCACGTGAAAAACGAGCTGCCCTGCAACTTTCCCCTCGTTGATGAAGTAGTTGACTCCTTCAGCGCCGAGATTTCTATTCATAGAGCCAGCTACTTTCTGGGCAGCTGTAAAGAGATTTTTTACTTCTTCTGCAGACAGCTCGCTGAGATTTTCTGCATGCTTTTTTAGCATGACCAGAGCATGTCCCTTGCTGACAGGATTTATATCCAGAATCGCAATTGCATGGCTATCCTCATATATCTTGTGCCCGTGTTTTTCACCAGCTATAATCTTGCAGAATACACAGTCTTTCATTGCGACGACCTCATCATTGCCCTCGCAAGTAACCTTGCAACTCTCAGCGGCTCAGGTACTGCGCCCTGAAGAGTGAATTTATCTAAGACTCTCTTGACCTCTTTTTCATTCTCTATTCCAAGAAAGCGCACAAACACTTTCTTTTTCGTGTGCAGCTTTATTGGCATGCGAGAGCCGAGCTTCCTGTATTTCGCTACCCTCTTTCTCCAGTCTTTGAAGTTATCCTTGAAGAATTTCTCCAAACCTTCGCTCTCTTCGTAGGTTACGCAGATTAGCGGCAGCTGAATTTTTTTGAAAACTTTGTTTAATTCAACGATGTTATACCAGCTTATGACGCAGCCGTTGAGCAGCAGAAGATTGATATCTCTTCTTTTCAAATCCTCGAACAGGCTGAGAACCCCTCCTGTAGCATCCAAGCCTCCGACTGTTATTTTTGTAAGCGCAAAGCCGTCTATCTGAAAGTCGCCACGCATAACCACGCCCGCAAGTATTGCTTTCTTGCTTTTTCCTTTCTGGAAACTCTCTGCAATTCCAAAGGCACGGAGACCTTTTTTATGGACGTGAAGGCGCATTTGTCACCCTCCGAATGCTCTCAAATATTCTTCCTCAATGAAGTGCAGCTTTCCCGGCACGATTAAGCTGTGCGGCAGCGAGCCGAAATCTTGCTTGATTAAATCTTTAACCTTTCCTGCTTTCAGAACGCAGTCATACGAGCCCACGCTGCCGAGAACAACGCAGAGCGTTTCTTCAGTAAATACTCTCTCCTTTCTCTTTTTCTCGATCTGCAGCATCACCTGCATTCCCTGATTTGCAGTCATGTACTCCTTTTTCTCAGCCTTTATATCTAGGAAGAGCAGGGTGTGCAGGCCCCTTTCCCTGTTCTCCTTCACAACATTATATGGCGTCTCAGGCGAAAATCCAGCCTCAGGTATCGCAATCGTCGCACTTCTTCCGAACTTGTAGTTCTGCAAGCCGGAAATCGAAGGCGCAGCTGAATAAATCGAGGCATTGTGCACTACTCTTGTTTCTATGCCGAGCTCCTTTGCTCTGAGGCGCAGATGAACATGCGTGGTTGAAATTAATGGGTCGCCGGCGACGAGAAGACCCACTTTTTTATTTTTCGCATGCATCAGTAGCACATCTCCCCTTTCTTCGATATCAGCACGGTTCAGCAACTCAACTTCCTTTCCTATCAGAAACCCTATCTTTTCTTTTGCACTCGCCACACAAGTGCCAGCCAAAAGACTTGTATAGAACTCAGCAAATAGTATATCGCAGGAGCGTGCTTCTTCCAAGCCGCGAAGCGTTATATCCTTCTCGTCGTGCAGACCAAGTCCTATGAAGATTAGCATGAGGGTAAATTTCTATGGCAAAAGGTATAAAAGTTCCGCTGAGGGATGCGGAAAGAGTTAGAACGGGATTGCTGAAGAAGGGCATCTTCGATGACAGCAAAAAAATTAAGAGTAATAGGGATTTTGTAATTTTTCCTGTCAAGGATAAGTTCGAGGATTATGAACTTATATCAACGAAATTTGAGCCTGCTGAAAAAAGAAAAAAATTCGAGGACTATTTATTTGAATTTCTATCACAGAAAGAACTTCAAAAAGTCCGCTACTCCTTCGACGTTATCGGCAATATTGCAATAGTCGAGATTCCAGGGGAATTAGAGAAGCAGGAGCAAAAAATTGCCCAGAGTCTTATGAAAGCTCACAAAAACATCAAAACAGTCTTCAAAAAATCCGGCGAGGTGAAGGGCGAAGAAAGGCTCAGAGATCTGAAATTTCTCTGCGGAGAAGAAAAGACAGAGACGATTCACAGAGAGCACGGCTGCCGCTTCAAGCTGGATGTTGCGAAAGTTTATTTCTCACCCCGATTATCCTACGAGAGGCAGCGCATTCTGGGGCAGGTTAAGGACGGCGAAGTTATTGTTGACTTATTCGCAGGAGTTGGACCTTTTTCAATTTTACTTGCGAAATATCGGGACGTAAAAGTCCATGCGATTGATATGAATCCAGCGGCAGTTAAATATCTGAAAGAGAACATAAAGCTGAACAAGGTGGAAGGCAGGGTAACACCGCTGCTCGGAGATGTGCGGGAAGTTGCGCCTCGCAACGTGGCAACTCGAGCGATTATGAATCTGCCCAAAAGCTCTGCGCAGTTCTTGGACTTGGCTTTCGATGTCATCGAGCGCGGCGTGATTCACTTCTACGCAATTTCTCCAGAGGATGACTTATATGACCCGAAGATAAATTTCATTAAAAAAATCGCAAAAGAAAAAAATAGAAAAGTAAAGATTTTGAATAAACGTATCGTGAGACCTTACTCGCCGAGAAATTATCATGTTGTGATTGATGTGGTGGTGAAAAAATGAACCTCTCGCAGCTCGGCGAGCGCAAATTTATATATCTCTAAGTCAGAAATATAGACAGTGAAACTATGGATACGGATGTGATTTCTCGGATAGAGAAAATTGAACAGGAAGTTCACGACTTAAAAACCGAGCTTATATCTCTGAAGATAGGAGACGGAAAAAAAGGAGCCATGAAAAAAGCAGTTGCTAGTTTTGTAAGCGCTTCGCGAAAGCCTAAAAAACTCGTTTCTGAGTCTGCGGTATCTATAATCAGGAAAGAGCGAGGAAAAAGGTAGGGGTTATGTTCCTCACTCTGGATTCAAACGTATTTGTCAGTGCTTACAAGAAAAATGAGGAATTTTCTTCCGCATGTCTCGAGCTCATCGCAAGAATACCAAATGAGTTTAACCTAATTGAACCATCAGTTGTTCTGACTGAAGTTTACCGCGCCATAGGCGCATACTTCGGAGCAGATGAAGGCAGGAAACGTGCGAACGATGTTAGAAATATGTCATATCTACTGGTTGACTGCGGTACCTCCTTTTGTCTCGATGCCGGCGCTACTGCGGTGAAGTTTGACATATATTCAGCGGATTCGCTTTACTTACAAACGATGCTGAGGTACAAGACGGTTTTAGTAACTCTCGACGAGGAAGAATTTTTAAAGAAAATCAAAAAGAAAGACCCGAAATTAAAGGCTTATCACATAAGAGATTTTCCGTTCTGAGGGTTAGGGAAATGAATGCGCACAAGAAGGGGGAAATATAAATGAAAACCTATCTTAATGAAAATTCTTTTTTATCGTTGGTGTCCTCTGCTGTAGAAGTCTATCCCAATGAGACATTAGGAATTTTGATTGGCATTAAGTCACAAGATAAAATACAGGTACAGTATGCGGTTCCTTATCAAACAGCTAAGAGAAGCAAGGACGAAGTTGAAGTAACACCATTAAAAGAAAGACGACTGAATAAATTCTTAACTAAAACGACTGCACTGGAAATTGTTGGAGATTTTCATTCGCACTCTGAATATGAGGTATCAAGAGACGGATATAAATTAAGCCTCAAAGATAAAAGCTCAATGAAACGTGGTGGGCTTGGGATTGTCATAGTTATAAGTAAGGACAAGAAACGTAGAGAGTGGAGACATTTATCAAAAGGTTCACTTTTAGGCTCAATATATCCTTACAGATCGAGAATAACTTCATGGTTTGCTGAGGGAGACCAACAAAGTAAACGATTTAGTATTTCCGACATTTTTTGCCCTTTTGCATTGGGATTAAATCGATAAACTAAAAGGAGCAAACTCATGAACCCCTCTCAACTCGGCGAGCGCAATTATTTAAGCTATGAATTGCAATTATAATATGGTGAGAATATGGAAGGATACGGCGACGTGCTGAAAAAGCAGATGATTCATGGCTTGGACATCGAGAAGAAATACATCAAATTTACCATGAAAAAAATGTTTAAGGTAGAGCTAGCGATGATTAAAAAAGAGATTGAACAGGTTAAGAAAAAACTTGAAAAATTTGAGAAGCAACACAAGATGAAGTCAGAAGTTTTCATAAAAAAATTCAATGCAGGAGAGTTAGGAGATGATAAAGAGTATATCCGGTGGTACGCTTATGCAGACACCCACAACAAGTTAACGGAACGTGCCAAAGGCATTGAGATGGTACTCAATGATTGAAGACTATCTGGCAGAGTTAAAGGCGTTACTTACCACTTCTAGAATTGTTAAAGACATTGAAAATTTTTAGAGATAAGTATTCTTTCCACTGGCAGAAATGGGATAAGATGATAATCCGATGGGATAATGCACCACACCATAAAGAAGTTTCTACTTTTCCCTATCACATGCACAAGGGCGAGAAGGTGTTCAAATCCGACGAGATGACATTAGAGAAAGTGCTCAAGATTTTAGAGAAGAAGATTGAAGGGAAATGAAGGCTTCAATTAAAAGAAGGCCACAACTATGAACCTCTCTCAACTCGGCGAGCACAAAATCATAAAAATCTTTGAAAGAGAATTCAGCAAAAGCAGATGCAAGAACGCAATCGTGGGCATAGGCGACGATGCCTGCGTTGTTAAATTTGGAAGCAAATTGCTTGCGATTTCAACTGATGCAATTTATCAGAAAACGCACATACCGGGAGAGATGACGCCTCGCCAGATTGGAAAATTCGCAGTTAACGTAAACCTGAGCGACATTGCTGCGATGGGGGCAGCGCCACTCGGCTTGTTTTTTTCCTTCGCCTTGCCTTCCAGCTTGGACGAAAACTTTGTGGAAGAGCTATCAAAAGGAATAAGCGAGGCGTGCAGAGAGCACAAAACCTGCGTTCTCGGAGGCGACACAAAGGAGCACAGCGAGATTGTAATCGCAGGAACAGCTTTTGGGAGCATAGAAAATAAAATTTTGAAGAGAAGCGCAGCAAAGGTTGGGGACTTGATTTGCGTCACAGGCAGCATGGGCAGCGCAGCAGCAGGATTTTACTGCCTGACTAAAAATTTAGGCATCAATGAGAAAACAAAACTGATAAAGGCAGCGCTTGAGCCGAAGGCGAGGGTGAGAGAAGGAATTTTACTTGGCAAGCACGCCAATGCATGCATTGACGTAAGCGATGGCTTAGCTTTTTCTCTGCACGAAATTGCAAAAGCGAGCAAGGCAGGATTTTTGGTTTATGAGGAAAAGATTCCAGTAGATAAAAATGTCAGAAAAGTAGCAAAGTTATCAGGGGTTCCGCTCAGGGAAATCGTATTTCACAAGGGTGGCGACTACGAGCTCTTGTTCACAATAACTTCGGGGAGATTCGAGAGAATGAAAAAAGAAATGACAAAGCTGGGCACCAAGGCAACAGTAATCGGCGAAATAACGAAAAGAGGAAAAAAAATTTTGAATATTAGCGGCGAAAGAGAAGAACTTGAATCTCGAGGATACGAGGCTTTTATTACGAAATTTTAAAACACTACGGCTTCCACACTTCTTGAGGTCTCAAGCCGAACATTCAAAAATTTTCCACAATTTTTTGCCTCGTTAATACCCATTTGTTGGGCAAGTGGGAATATGGGTATAAATCTGAAAGTTGACAGGCGAGGCAGGGTTACGCTGCCTGCGGTGGTGAGAGAGACCCTCGCGGCGAGACCTGGTAGCGAGGTCGCAGCGGAGGTAATAGATGAGGGGCTGCTGCTGTACAGGAAAGTCGCGCCCGATGAGTTCCTGAAAGAGGCAGGGGAACTGCAGGAAAAAATCAAGGCAACCAAGACGGCGAAAGAAGACGCCCTAAAAGCGAAGGAAATCTGGAAGGCGAGAGTTAGATGATAGCCGTAGACAGCAACATATGGATATATTACCTTGACCCGACGTTGCCCGAGCACAGGAAGGTTAAGCCCGTGCTTGAGGAAGCGATACGCTCCGAGAACATACTCACCTCGACGGTGATCTGGATGGAGGTGGCGCATTACCTGTTCAAGGTTTCCTCGCTGCCTAGGAGCGAACTTTCCCAGGCGCTCAAGAAGCTGCTGAAGCTTTCGACAATGAAGGTGGCGGACTTCGACGCAGCCACGCTGAGCATTGCCATGGACATCATCGAGGAAAAGTACAGGCACAGAATAGGCGGGCGCGACGCGGTAATACTCGCAACGATGAAGAAGAACAATGTGAGTAAGCTCATGACCCACGACAGAGGATTCGTGGGTTTGGTGGAATTGATAGACCCGCTTGCGCTTTAGATATACCGGATTGCATAATCACTCAATCAAGCCCCCGCAGGTTGTTTTGCTCATTAAGTTTTAAATCCAAAGAGCGCTAATATAAAAGCATGGAAAAAGAAGCAATGCTGTGGGAGCCGCTCAAGGATGAAACAGTTAGATGCAAGCTGTGCGCTCACCGCTGCGTGATTGCCGACGCCAAGCGGGGCATCTGCGCTGTGAGGGAGAACAGGAAGGGTAAGCTCTATACTCTCAACTATGCCCTTGCTTCCTCTGTTGCAGTAGACCCGATAGAGAAGAAACCCTTCTTTCATTTTCATCCCGGCAGCTCTGTGTTTTCTCTCGGAACGCTGAGCTGCAACTTTCGATGCCTGCACTGTCAGAATTATTCCATCTCGCAGACGCCGCTGGAGGAAGGGAAAGGTTATTTGAGAGAATACCTGCCTGAAAAAACAATTGAACTTGCGAAAAGCTATGGCTGCGGGGGCCTGGCATGGACTTACAACGAGCCGACGATTTGGTTCGAGTACACTTACGACTCTGCAAAACTTGCAAAGGAAAATAACCTTTACACGGTTTACGTCACAAATGGCTATTTCACAGAAGAAATGCTGGAAACAATAGCTCCTTACATAGATGCAATGAACATCGATGTCAAAAGTTTTACCGGGAAGTTCTATAAAGAAGTATGCTCTGCAAAGCTTGAGCCGGTCTTGCGGAGCGTGGAGAGGGCTGTTAAGAAGGGAATTCATGTTGAGCTGACTTATCTTGTTATTCCGACAAAGAATGATAGTGAAGATGAATTTAAGCAGTTTGTTGATTGGGTCGCAGGCATCGACGTAGATATACCGGTGCACTTCAGTAGATTTCATCCATATTATAAACTCGATTATCTGCCCTCTACTCCTGTAAATATCATAGAGAGAGCAAGGGAAATAGGCATGGAAAAACTGCATTACGTTTATACAGGCAACATTCCCAGCGATAAAGGCGAGAACACCTACTGCTACAAATGCGGAGAGCTGCTGATCGGGAGACTGGGATTTTCTATTCAAAAAATAAATTTAACCAGAGACAATCGATGCCCTAACTGCGGCGCAAAGATCGAGATAATCAGATAATTCCGAAATATTTGCCTACGGCAAGAACGATTGCCCCGAGGATTCCGAAGATAGCGACTGTCGTAATCGTCCAGGCTTTGAGAGGTACTGGATTGCCAGAAAGAATCGTGTAATTTAAAATCAGCAGCAGCACGAGTCCAACAACAGTATTATATACTAATTTCTTCATCACTCTATAAAATATATACATAGTGCAGAGCACAATGGCAATGCTTACCAGAATTTCAAAATCCATATTTTGAAATTGCTTCAATAGATAAAAAATCTTTGGGATATGATAAAAGGTATATTTTACATCGAGGCGCAGGGAAATCACGAGGAATTTGTGAAAAATTCCCTGAGAGCAATGGTCGAAAGACTGAAGAGAGAAGAGAAGGTTGAAGTTAGAGAAGAATTCTTCGACGAAGTGATTAAAGAAGGCGAGAATTTTTCTTCAATGGTGGAAGTGGAGCTGCAGTTTGAGGACTTCCAGACCTATGTGCTGACTGTTATCAAGTATGCACCTTCCGCCATAGAAATTCGAGAGCCAGAAGAATTAGCGCTTTCTGCAGAGGAATTCGTAAGAGCTTTGGCAGAAATCATAAAAATCGCAAAGACCTTCTATGCAAAGTACAGCGTAGGGTTCAAATTTCCTGAGAAGTGCAAAAAGATTGAAGCCGGTTTGTCTGAAGATGAAATAGACGCTCTGAGAGACCAGGGCGCTCTCAGAGCCAAAATAATTGTTGAGTCGAAAGGAAAATCTGAAAAAAAAGTAGCGAATGATTTTGTAAATATTGTTAGCGACGATGTGTTTGTAAATAAATTTAAGGCTGTGAAAGTGGATAAGGGGAAAGGGTTCAGCGGCTTAGTCGGCATAGATGCCTTCATGTACGAGCCCAAAACTCTTATAGATTTATCTGTCAGGCACACTCCGGTGCTGGTAGAGATAGTTGAACCGAACGAGATAGTGCTGAGCATGCTTGACATTCAGGATATTGGAGTAGATTTAGCAGGCATTTTTTTCGAGGCTGCTCAAAAACTGGTTTTGGGACATAAAGTTTAAAATTTTTCTGGGAAAAATTTTTGCGGCAGCTGCTCTTTAAGATGACGGCAAAGCACATTGCTGTTGCACCAAAGCTTGTAACCGTATTTTCTAGCCTTAATAAAAAAATAAAAATCTTCCCCAACCTGCAGCTCTTCGTCTTCTCTCTCTTTTATTTTATAGGCAAACCAAGGTTTTGGAATATGCTTAAAAACTTCT
Source organism: Methanobacteriota archaeon (assembly GCA_043820925.1). Classification (GTDB taxonomy): domain Archaea; phylum Hydrothermarchaeota; class Hydrothermarchaeia; order Hydrothermarchaeales; family JACRDW01; genus JACRDW01. The sequence goes on from JBDRDL010000032.1 coordinate 15,088, forward strand.
GTCTTTACTAAACAACACCCCAGTCCTGCTGCCTGCACTTCGAAGAGCGAGTTTTTTGGAAAATCGAAATAAGGTCCCATTTTGAGTTCGTTATAAAGCACCGGCTCAGGCGGCTGTACCTTCGTCCAGTATATTCCCGTTACAATATCTTTATTGCTCTGCAGCAGGTGCGCAAATCCATGGGGTAGAACGTAAACGTCGCTGTCTATAAAGAATAGATACTTGGAGCTGTCCTCCTCTAAACACTCCTCAACAAGCGTCTCTCTCGCTTTTGCGACATCCATGACCTCCCCAGTAACCGGATCTTTATCGGTTATCCTGACCCTCCAACTGCTGCCTGTTGGCAGCTGGTCTATAACTATAAGCATGTGCGTCATGAATTTTGGGTCTACATAACCTCTTGTGGGTATTGCAAACGTAACTAACCGGTCGTATTTCATTTCAGCCAGTCTCTCTCCCAGAAGTAGTTCTGAATTCTTCCTCTTAGGAGTATTACACCTATCACGCCCATTACTGCGAGTACGATCAGTACCTGTTTTAGAATGCCAGGTCCTCTGCCGAAAGGTGCCGACTTTTCCGGTACAAGCGGGTTTGGGTCTATTGAATCTATCAGCCCATCTCCATCTGTGTCTGGGTTATATGGATTCGTTTTGAGTATCCTTTCCTGCTCGTCCGTGAGTCCGTCTCCGTCAGAATCTACGGCAGATAAATTGCTCGGTTGTGAAACGGGATTGACAGTAATAACGACGGTGTCGCTTGCTGTAGCACTGGCGTCGTCTATGACTCTGAGCGTTACGTTGTGCGTGCCTACCGGGAACACTTTACTAAATGAGTGTCCTGAAATATTAGCATTTAGTATAATGTTGTTTTCTATCCAGAGGTATGCGATTATTTTGCTCCCTGAAGAACTTGGAGTCGCATTTGCGGTAAGAGTTACTGCTGTTCCCTCTGCAACTATTTGGTCAGGACCGGCATTGGCAGCAGCTTTGAGAATTTGAGGCAGGGGCAGTGGTGGCTGCGTAGTTATTGGCAGAGTGGGCTGTGAGGTGGTTGTGTCATTTAGCGCAACTTTAATAGCTCTTAGGTTGTAATCCGAATCGCTCGCAGCGACGAGTTCGCCTACTTTGCCGTCGCCATCTAAATCAACTGCAACCATTGCAGAAACTTCTCTCAGGGCATACTCCCCTATTTTCCTTCCATCCGCATTCAAAGCATAAATCTTGCTTCCGCTTGCTATCGCCACGTCGTCCAGTATTCCGTCGCCGTCTAGGTCGATAGGAGCAATGCTCTCAGGCTCGAAGGTTCCTTCTGGTCCCTGCCAAATTTTCGTACCCTTTGAATCGAATGCGTACGGAAAACCCAAACTAAACACGACCTCGCTCAGCTTTCCGTCAGAGTTCAAATCCACTGCGTGCATTCTTATCCACGAGATTTCAATAGCTTTTGTAAAACTCCATTTTTTTGTTCCATAAGCATCGAAGGCGATTACACTTCCGTCGAAAGAGCCTACGACAATACCGTCCAGGGTTCCATCCTCGTCCAAGTCTATCGCTGCCATTGCACCGACGTTTCCTGGAACGCTGCCGGTCCACAGCGCAGTACCATCGCTTCCTATGCAGCGGACATTCTTACCGAATCCTGCAACAATGCATCTGTTGATAGCAGTCAAATGTCTGACTTGGCCGTCGGCAGTGCGCGTCCACAGCAATTTTCCAGCGGCATCGATTGCATAAATCTCTCCACTGCCTCCAACTATTACTTCATTAAGACACCCATCCAAATTCAGGTCTGCCGCAACTGCAGAGTATCCTATCTTTTCAAGACGCCATCTCTCTGCTCCCGAAGAGTCAACAGCATATATTTTACTTGCAGCGATTATAGCTTCATTTAAGTATCCATCCGAATTCAGGTCTGCCGCAGCTATTGAATTGGCGCTACTCGCTTGGAATTGCCATCTATATCCAGAGGAATCAAAAGCACGTGTATTTAAATCTGTTCCAACTATTGCTCCGTCCAGCTTTCCATCCTTGTTGAAATCAATTGCACCCATCGCTGTGGCGCTGCCCAAGCTTTCAGTCCACAAAATTTCAAAACCCTCTGCGTGGACAATAGGCAGAACCAGGAGCACGATGCAAACTAAAGTCTTCTTCATTTTTCTCCTGCAATCTATATCTGTGCTGCATATAAAAAACTAACGAAAGGAATAGAAAAGTTTAAATGCCTGAAGAAAAACTCTAAAAGTGGATGCAGCAGTACCACAGGTAGTGCGAAGCTTCTTATATTAAACCGATGAATTAGGAGGTTTTATTATGCCGAAGATGTACGTGAAATTTACTGTTCCGAAAGAGCTGGTTGAAAAAGCTTACGAGGCTCTTGAAGTTGCCAGGAGTACAGGAAAGTTGGGCAGAGGTACTAACGAAGTTACAAAATTCGTGGAGCGAGCGCAGGCGGCGCTGGTTTTGATAGCAGAAGACGTCGAGCCAGAAGAAATAGTTGCTCACCTTCCGATGCTGTGCGAGGAGAAGAAGATTCCTTACATCTATGTTCCAAGCAAACAGGAACTGGGCAGGGCAAGCGGTTTAGAAGTTTCAACAGCTTCTGCATGCGTGGTAACTTCTGGAAAGGCAAAGGAAATGATAGAGGAAATTGCAGAAAAATTAAAGGCTTTGAAGAAATGAGTTTTCGACGAGGGTGACAAAAATGCCGAAGGAAGAGGAAACCAAAGGTTTTCCAGCAGAGGTCGTTGAGGTCATAGGCAGAACTGGAATGACTGGCGAGATTCTCCAGGTTAAGTGCAGAATCTTAGATGGCAGGGACAAGGGAAGAGTCATTCGAAGGAACGTAAAAGGTCCAACAAGAGTCGGCGATATATTGATATTGATGGAAACTGAGAGAGAAGCCAAAGAATTAAGGGTGCCTTGACTCAGCACTTCGCCCGAACTCGCTTCGCTCGTTCGTTCTCGTGCCGAGACCCAAGTGGGTCAAGACACGACGAGAAACGAGTGCAACGAGTTTCGAGGAGTGGATTGAAAATGGAAGTTTATGAATGTTCATTTTGCGGCAGGAAGATTGAAAGCGGCAGAGGAAAAATGTTTGTAAAGAAAGATGGCGCCGTGCTTTATTTCTGCGGCAGCAAGTGCGAAAAGAATTCATTGAAGTTGGGAAGAACTCCGAGAAAAGTTGGGTGGATAAGAAAGGCGAAGTAATTGTCAGCACTTCGTAGGCAAGCTTTTCACATTAGTCGAAACGAATGCCTACTCGTGCCGACGCCCCTCTAGTTACACTTGCGGTAGCAAGTGGCATAATGGGTCAAGACACGACTGAGCGAAGAACGAAGTTCGAGCGAAGGAGTGGATTGAAATGGAACGAAGCTTTTTCATGGTCAAGCCAGACGGCGTCGAGAGGGGCTTAATCGGGGAAATTATTTCCAGGATCGAAAAAAAAGGACTTAGAATAGTTGCCATGGAGATGCTCCGTGTGGACAAGGCTCTGGCGAGAAAGCATTACGCCGAACATAAGGGAAAGCCTTTTTTCGAGGATTTAGTGGCATATATAACCTCTGGACCCTGCGTTGCGATGGTCGTTGAGGGAGAGAATGCAATTAATATTCTGCGAGAAATGATTGGCAAGACTAATCCAAAGGAAGCTGCAGCCGGAACGATTAGAGGAGACTTCGGCATAGACGTAAGGCGCAACGTTGTTCATGCCTCAGATTCTCAAGAGTCCGCAAAAAGAGAAATTGCCCTGTTTTTCAGAGGAAGTACAGGATAGTTGGTATTACTAGCACTGCCATGCAGTTAGAGCGCTTTACTCCAGCGAGATGGGCTGTAAATCCAATTGCAGTTGCAGTGGCTGCGATTAGCACACCTCTCACCCCGGTTAGCGCAAAAATCAAAGCAAACAGGAAAAGCAAGACTAATTTAGAAAACTTCGCATAGTCTATTTCTTGAACTTTTCGGAGCGAGATTTTGGCTATTGTTAAAGTAGCGAACGTTGCGAAAAATGCAGCAGCAAGCACTATGGAAGCCATAAAGAGGAAGTCATAGAGTGTGAAATCCGTCATTATATGCTCGACTGCTATGGAAGCGCCGCTCCTTGGATTGCCAATTAGATACAGGGCGAAAAGAGCGTAAATAGCGTCCGAGGTATTCACACCTCCGAGGGCGACGAGAAATGCCTTTTCATCTTTGGTTTTGAAAACGTTCTGGATTATCAGTGCGCTCTGCGAGGAGCCTATGCTCGGAAGGAGACCTGTGAGCATTCCTCCCAATGTGCCGATTGCAACTCCACCTGGATAGTAACCCTCAGAGCTGCGAATCTCCTGCCTTGGAATCTTCACTTGCGCAGCAAGGGAAGTAAGCAGAGTGCTCATTCCGAACAGTCCGGTTAGCGTCGGGAAAAGGGCATACTTCGGCGGGAGAATCTCGTAATTGAGAATCAGAAATCCAAGGATTCCGGAGCAGGCAATAACCAGCGCAGCGAGAAATCTTTCTCTTTCAGAGTATATCATGTAAATCAGAACGCATGCAAGTAAATAGGGCAGAACCTCTCTAACATGAGAATAAAAAATCGGGAGAAGTTTAACTCCAGCAGGCAGCGTTGCGATGCTCAGTATTATTGCGCCCAAGCCGCCGATTACAGTTAATTGAATTGCCTCATAGCCGTGACCCTGAAGCAGCAGCCTGTGCCCCGGCAAAACCGAGAGGACGTTATCCTCCTGCGGTGCGCCGATTAAAATTGCAGGTATGAAGTTCACAAATGAATGCACAACGCTCATAGAAATTATCAGAGATGCTATCTCGTAGGCAGAAAAATGCTCAAGTAAAAAGGGCAGTGCAGATATTATCAATATAACAATGGTATTTACGTGAATGCCGGGAACCATGCCTGTGAACACTCCAAAAAACATTCCAATTATGGCAAAGGCGAGGATTTCCAGCATCTTACATCATTTCCTCCTCTCGGGATTACTTCCAAGCTACCTCGATACTCCTCAACCTTTCCGACAGCTCTGATATTGCTTCCCACCTGAATGCAGCTTGCGTCTAACTGCTCAGATGTGCCGCTGAACAGAACAACCGATATTTTCCCTGTGCCGTCTGAAATTTTCAGGAATATGTGTCCGTCTTTATGAACGCTCTTGGAGACTATCTGACCCTCCACGATTACCTTGCTCCCGGCTGTGTCGTAATCTATCTCAGATATTTTAACCACCACCGGCTGGGAGTGCGCAGCAACAAAATAAAGCAGGACTAAACCAAATACAGAGACCAGAAATGAGATTTTCAACAGCTGTGCATCTCTCATTTAATCACCTCGCAACCTTCTGAAAGGTTGACCATCATACGTCGTGCTATTTCGCTTCGCTCAATAGCACATAGTTCTTTTGGTAAAAGTTTCGTCAAAAACCTATGACGTTGCTCTCGGGTTTTTGGGGTGATAGACCTTTTTCCAAAAAGGGTTATCATTTAATCACCTTTTCCAGAGCCTCTGCCAATGCTGGCACAGTTTTGTACTTGGTTATCTCTCTTGGGGCAATCCACTTGAAGGTTTCATGCTCCCAGTCCAAATTCAGCGAGGAGCTTTGGACATCGAACAGAAATGGATGCACTATCCAGGTTTTTCCCTCGTCTACCACAGAAAAATATTTCCCCTCCTTTTGCACGATTATTTTCCTTGCACCTGTTTCTTCTCGCACTTCCCTCCTTGCAGCGTCCAGCGGAGTTTCGTTCTCTCCTATAAAACCGCTTATTCCTGCCCAGCGCCCGGGATAGCTCCCAACCTTCTGACTTCTTTTCAGTATCAGGATTTTTTTGTTGTGCCTCAAAAACACCGTAACAACTTTTCTCGCAAGCATGCTCTAACTTCCAAACTTTAATATAATTAGGTTTTGGTTGCGTTTGCAAGTATTTGCGCCAGAGCAGCTGTGGCATTTGCAGTAGCATTTTCTATCCCCTCTCCGCCAGATTTTGAAATTCTGTAGTAAGCTGTGCAAACGATTATCGCAGCAATTATTATCCCAATTGCAAGGAGGAGATACTCGACTGCGCTTTGGGCTTCTTCCTTTTTCAAAATGATGCCTGCGATTTTGCTTCCCCTCAAATTCAGGAAGCTCTTTTTAGTCTCGAGTTTTACCACGTCGCCCTTTTTCGCATTCACAGTATTTTTGAAGGCAGCGATACAGGGCTTGATGCTGGCACGAATGTCGTAATTTACCTTGATTTTAAGTGTTTCGCCGTCCTCTATTACTCTTCCGAAAGTATATTCCCGTCCATACTTCCTCTTAAACAAAAATGAGAGCGCAGCTATGTACATAATCGAGAATACGACCAAATGCAGGTTCGGGAATGCTGCACCGAACACAGGCTTAACAGCCTTTATCAAAACGAGAGCTACCGAGATGCCCAGATATGCAGCAAAGAAATCCCTGTACGCTTTGAAATCCTGCTCAAAATATTCTCTGAGCGAGCTTATTAGAAGTAAAGAGCCTCCTCCAGAAATCACTGCAAGAGCAAGAAAAACTTTCGGACCAAAAAAGCCGAAGATAAACAGAACCGACGATACAAGAAATACCAGGCTTGCGAGCTGGGTTTTTAGAACGGCGTAATCTTTCGGCTCCACTCCTCGCCTCTCGAAGAGAGGATAAAACTTAATTCGCTGCATCGCTTTTGCGATTCTTGCCGCAGCATTTATCGTTGCTTCACCAATTTCTTCGAGGAGGCTCATTTAATCACTTTAAACCGCTTCCATCGTGGAGGGCGGCTTGGGCGTTATATTGTAGGTTACGCTTACAACGCCCGGTACTTCGCTTGTGATTCTTTCAGCCAGTTTTGTCAACGTTTTAAATGGAAGTCTTGCAGGCATAGCGGTTCTTGCATCAACGCTTTCCCAGCAACGAACCTCTATCTGTAAGCCGAATTCCCTCTTTCCCTCTCTCATTCCTGTAACCCTGTCTTTATGCAGGATTGCCATATACTGAAAGGCTCCAGAACCTGCGAGTTCTTCTTCGACGATTGCTGTTGCCTTCCTGACAATCTCAATCCTTTCCGGCGTTACCTCTCCTATTATCCTTCCAGCAAGAGCAGGTCCTAGGAAGGGCATCCTGCCGTACACTTTCCTGGGCAAACCCAGCGCTTTCGCAACCTTTCTAACGCCGTCCTTTCTCAGCTGTATAAGTGGTTCGATGACATGATAGCCGAACTCTTTCTCAGTGTCTATGCCAAGCTGCGTTAGAATGTTGTGCTGTCTTTTTATCCCCGCAACAGTCTCATCGACATCTGTCAATATCGTCCCGTGCATCAGATACTTTGCCCCAGTCTCTCTGACAAGTTTGCCGAAAACGTCCCTGTAAAAAGTTTGGGTGATTGCCTCCCTTTTCTCCTCCGGGTCCTCGATTCCCTTTAAGGCATTGAAGAATACTTCCCTGGCATCTACAAGATTAACTCTGACTCCGAGCTTTGTAAACAGGTCAACGACGCTCTGCGGCTCACCCTCTCTCATCAGCCCGTGGTCTATGAAATAGGTTTTGAGTCTCTCTCCAAGCGCTTTATGCCCGAGCATAGTAACAGTCGAGGAGTCCACTCCGCCAGACAGGGCGTTGATGGCTATGCCATTTCCAACTATGTCAGAAATCTCCTTTATCTTTTCAGATATAAACGCCTTGGGCTTTAACTTACCTGCTCTGATTTCTTTAATTGTCATAGAAGCACACATCAACATCCTAAGTATAAAAAAATATCGATTCCACGTTAAACATCCAATAGTTGGTATGCTCGTCAGGAAAATCGACTGCAAAACTGCTCTGAGTTCCTCGCACTTGCCGGGATACGACTATGCTCTCAATCCGTACCGGGGATGCGGACACGCATGCATTTACTGCTATGCCCCCGCTGTCCTGAGGGAGCGCAGGGAATGGGGGAGCTTCGTTGACGTAAAAATTAACATGCCTTTAGTTCTGGCGAGGGAGCTCAGGAAGAGAGAGAAGGGAGTAGTTGGGATTTCAACGGTTACGGACGCCTATCAGCCAGTGGAAAAAAAATACGAGCTCACGAGGCGCTGCCTGGAGCAGCTGCTCAAAAGAGATTTTCCAATTTGCATTCAGACCAAGTCTTCTCTGGTGCTTCGGGACTTGGATTTAATTGAGAGATTTTCCCAGAAAGAAGTAGGATTTACGATAACAACAATCGACGATGAGGCAAGGAAAAAATATGAGCCGTACTCTTCGCCCGCTGGAGAAAGAATCACAGCCCTCGAAGAACTTGCAAGCAATGGTATTAAAACCTGGGTTTTCATAGGACCGATAATGCCATTTATTACCGAGAAAAATCTTGATAGTTTTATCAAAGAGCTCGCCAGAGTAAAGGTTGGCTATGTGCTTGCGGACAGGCTGAGAATGAAGCCTGGGCTGGAAGAAAAAATGAGAAAATTTTTCTCGACGCATTATCCTGAGTTAGCGAGCAAATACTCAGGAATAAATGAAGAGTATTTTCAAGGAGTAAAAAATAAGATCATTGAGCTGTGCAAAAAACGTGGAATAAAATGCGATGGAGCTATGTAGTATACTCCGCATTTATTTTTATGTAGTCGTGGGTTAGGTCGCATCCAAAAGCTGTTGCGCTTTCGCTGCCTGCGTGCAGGTCCAGGAGCACTTTTATTTAATCAAACCCTCGCAATAACTCCTTCCTTCGTGAGCTCCAGCTTCATTTCTTCTCCCTCTTTCAGGGCGAGGAGCTCCCGCAGCACGGAGGGAATCGAGATTACAAGGGAGTTCCCGATTTTCCTGACCTTTACTTTCAGCTTTCCCTCTTTCCTGAGCTTCGCATACTTGAGGTACAAATTAGCCTGGTATGGGTCAACCATCTCCTCTTTGCACTTGCTGCATCTCCACCCGGAAAATGCTAAATCCTTATACTCTATATCGCTCACTCTCTTTGCGGTGCCTCCGCAGCTGCACTTTAGTTCTACCATGTTAAAACCTCCGTTTGAAGCTACCCACATGCTTCAATTTCCAGTAATCCCACATGTTTTCCACAACCACTTTTATTATCGTCTTTTTTCTCTGGATGCATTTTTCCTCTATGTTTTCTTCTCTGGCCGAGCGAGAGCAGTCGAAGCCTCTCTCCAGAATCTCAATAACATCATCAAGGTCTAGGCATTCTTCTTCGAGTTCTTGGAGTGTTCGCTTACTCGGCATTACGGGTTTTCCTTTATATTTTGGGTATATACTTGGAAATTCCATTAGATACACCAATATTTAACAAGCGTATATACTATTGTAATCACGTCGTATACTCTGCATTGACTCTAACATAATCATAAGTCAAATCGCATCCAAAAACTGTTGCGCTTTCGCCGCCTGCGTGCAGGTCTGCGATAACTTTAATCTCTTTCGCTTTCAAAATTTTCTCGGCAGTTTTCAGCTCTTTCGTATCTTGGAAAGCCAAAACTTTTCCTCCGTCGATTAAACAAACTTTCTTATTCTTAGCTTCAAAAAATAGGCTGAGCTTTTCTGGCTCGAATTTTGCACCGGAGTAACCGAGGGCAGCAATGATTCGACCCCAGTTCGGGTCTCCTCCGAAGAATGCTGTTTTTACTAAATTAGACCTCGCTATAGTTCGGGCAGCTTTTGTGGCGTCTTTCCTGCTTCTCGCATTCTGCACAGTAATTTCCAAAAGCTTCGTTGCACCCTCGCCGTCTTTGGCTATGAGCTTAGCAAGTTCTCGTGTAACGTGGTTCAGCGCTTCCTGGAAATTCTCGTCCACGTCGCTGTTTCCTGCAAGACCGTTTGCAAGTAGCACTACTATATCATTTGTACTCATGTCACCATCTACTATAGTAGTGTTGAAGCTCTGCTCTACTGCATTTTCTAAGATTTTTTTAATTTTTTCTCTGGGCACGTAAGCATTCGTGGTCAGGAAGCACATCATCGTAGCATGTTTTAGCTGCGGTGCAATCATACCTGCACCTTTCGCAATGCCGCCTATCTCGATTTCCTCTCCGCTTTTCAGCTTGGTTTTGACTGATACCATTTTGTGAAATCTGTCTGTCGTGAGTATAACCCTTGCAGCCTTCAGCGAGGCTTCGCCTGCGCATTTTAGATTTCTCACAACTGTTTTTATCCCCTCTTCAACCGCTGCAATATCCATCCTCCTTCCGATTACGCCGGTCGAGGCGGCGAGAAAATTCTCAGGTTTCAAGCCAAATTTGTTCGCAGCTAATTCGCACATCTTTTTTGCATCTTCAATGCCCTCCCTGCCTGTGTATGCATTTGCATTTCCGGAGTTCGCTACTATTCCAAAAATATTCCTTTTTTTGAAATGCTCCTGAGAGACAAGCAGAGGGGCGGCTTTGATTTTGTTAGAAGTTATCATTAATGCGCAATTCGCCGGAGCTTCGCTCAGAATTATTGCAACGCCGTACTTCCCTTTTTTTACGCCGTTAGTCCTGAAGCCCTGACAGCAGACGCCCTTCCTCGTAATAATCATAGCCTAAGCTTTAGGCGAGAGGTTTATAAAAGCTTTGCATTTTTTATGAATTTCTTAACTTTTGAATAATCTTTCTTGCCTTCTTTTTTCTCAACCCCGCTGGAAACGTCGACGGCGTAAGGCTTTACTACCTCGATTGCTTCTCTAACGTTCTCGGGATTTAAACCCCCTGCTAAAATAACAGGAATGCTAACTGCCTCGACTATTTTTCTCGAGAGCTTCCAGTCATGAGGTTTTCCGCTCCCGCCGAACTGCTCTGAAGGTGTATCAAGCAGCAGCGCATCGCTGTATCTGGCAAATCTTTTTGCTTCCTGAATCGAAGCCTCGTCTTTTACGTGAATGGTTTTAATTATATTGCAGGGGATTAAACTTCGCAGCTCTCTTACGAACTGCACGTTTTCACTGCCATGGAGCTGCACAAATTCAATTCCAGTAGGAAGCTGGCGAGTATGCCATCTTCCTTGCGACAGCAAGACCGCAAGACTTGCGCCTACCTTACGGTATTGCGGAAGTGGGCGAATCTCCTCGTAAAGCGCTGCAGCTTCTTCAATGGTTTTTGGCATGATTACAATAACTTTTCCAATCGGTGCAGAAAAACCAAGAATTTTTTTCGCTTCCTGCGCAGTAACCTTTCGAGGAGTATCGACAGGCACTTCGACGACTGCGCCTATGAAATCTGCACCAAGCCTTGCTGCCGCAAGGGCATCTTTTCTGTTTGTGTTGCCACAAATTTTGACTTTTGCTACTTGCATTGTGATTCCTTGATGAGCGCTACTAATTTTTCGTAGGCTGCACCCGAATCTAAGGATTCTTCTGCAATGGAAATACCCTCTTTTATCGAGTCAGCTCTGCCGCCCACGTATATGCCTGCTGCTGCATTTAATACCACGATATCCCTCTTCGGTCCTTTCTCCCCTTTCAATACATCAGTAACAACTTTTGCATTGGAGCTTGCGTCTCCTCCTGCTATGTCTCTGATTGAAGCCCTTCTGAATCCAAAACCTTCTGGCTTTGCTTTGTAAGTTTTTATCTTGGAATTGCGAAGCTCCGAGATTTGCGTCATGCCGATGGTGGAGAGCTCGTCCAGTCCATCGAGACCGTGCACAACAACCGCCCTTTCTACACCTAGGTTTCCAAGAACGCCTGCCATCTTCTCAGTCAACGCAGCATCGTATACTCCGAGCAGCTGGGCTTTCGCATTCGCAGGATTCGTAAGCGGTCCCAGGACGTTGAAAACCGTCCTTATCCCGATTTCCTTTCTCGGACCTATCGCATGCTTCATCGCAGGGTGAAAGAGAGGGGCGAACATGAAACCTATTCCAATTTTTTCTATGCACTTCTCCACTTCTTTTGGAGGCAAGTCGATCTTAACGCCCAATGCTTCTAAAACATCTGCGCTCCCTGCCTTTGAGGTTACGCTCCTGTTGCCGTGCTTGGCTACGTAAATGCCTGCACCAGCTACGACGAAAGCAGCAATCGTGGAGATGTTAAAAGTTTTTATTTTATCGCCTCCAGTGCCGCAGGTATCGACGAGGGTGCCGTTTACCTTCGGATTAATTCTCGAAGCAAAGCTGCGCATGATTTTTGCGCATGCAGCAATTTCCTCTATGCTCTCGCCCTTCATTCGCAGCGCAGTTAGAAAACCTCCAATCTGCGCTCCTGTCGCTGCGCCGCTCATTATGAGCTTCATCGCTTCCTCTGCTTCGCTGCTCGTTAAGTCCTTTCCCTCAACCAACTTGCCGATGAATTCCTTCATACTTTCATCTCCAAAAAGTTTTTAATCATTTTCTTCCCTTCGGCGGTAAGAATCGACTCTGGATGAAACTGCACTCCTTCAATTGGATAGCGTCTGTGGCGAATGCCCATTATAATTCCGTCCTCCACGCTTGCAGCAGTTATTTCCAGCTCTTCAGGAAAGTTCTGCTTCTGTATCGCAAGAGAATGATACCTCGCAGCAATGAATGGATTTTTTACTCCTCGATAAATAGTTTTTTTGTCGTGCTTTATTTCACTCGTCTTTCCGTGCATCAGAGTTTTTGCCCTCGCTACAACTCCGCCAAATGCAGCGCCTATTGCTTGGTGCCCAAGGCAAACTCCCAGGATTGGAATTTTTTCTCCAAATTTTTTTATTATCGCAACGCTGCTGCCTGCATTTTCAGGTATTCCCGGACCCGGACTTATAATTATCTTGTCTGGAGCAATTTTTTCGACTTCACCGAGAGAAATATTATTTCTTTTTACCATCACCTCTGCTCCCAGTTCTCCAACATACTGATACAAATTGTAAACGAAGCTGTCTATGTTGTCGATGATTAGGACTCTCATTTTCAATCCACCTCTCAGCACTTCGCCCGAACTCGTTTCACTCGTTCGTTCTCGTGCCGAGACCCGGTTTTTCGTCGTGTCTTGACCCATTATGCCACTCACTCCGTTCGTGTAATTTTCCCCGAGGGCTTTTGCGAAGCAAAAGGGCTCAGCTCAATTGCTTTTAGCAGCGCTTTAGCCTTGTTCACCGTCTCCTGGTACTCCCTCTCAGGCACAGAATCAGCAACTATTCCTGCGCCTGCCTGAATGTAAGCTCTGCCGTTTTGGATTATAATCGTTCTAATCGTGATTGCAAAGTCCATGTTTAAATCGAAGCAGAAGTAGCCGACGCTGCCTGCATATATGCCCCGCCTGCTCGGCTCCAGCTCTTCGATTATCTGCATCGCCCTGACCTTCGGAGCCCCGCTCACCGTGCCCGCAGGGAAGCTCGCCTCGAGAGCGTCGAAAGAATCTTTGCCCTCCTGAAGCTCGCCCACGACATTGCTCACGATGTGCTGCACATGCGAGTATTTTTCCACAGCCATGAATTCATCCACGCAAACGCTTCCGAACTTCGAAACCTTGCCGATATCATTTCTCCCAAGGTCTACGAGCATTACGTGCTCTGCTCTCTCCTTCGGGTCGTTGAGCATTTCTCTCGCAAGCTGTTCATCTTCGACGACATTGCTTCCTCTCGGTCTCGTACCTGCAATCGGCCTCACGACCACTTTTCCGTTGTCCACCTTAACCAGAATCTCGGGACTCGAGCCGATAATCTTAAGTTTATCGAATTCCAGGAAGTACATATAGGGCGAAGGGTTGATTTCTTTCAGGAGCAGATAAATGTTGAGAGGGTCTGCATTAACCTCGCACTCGAAGCGCTGGCTCAGGACTGCTTGGAATATATCTCCTGCATAGATGTATTCCTTTACCTTTCTCACCGCCTCTTCGAAATTTGCAAAGTTGCTCTTTATGTCGATTTTCTTTCCACTGCTCAGGCCTTCACTGTGCAGAGGTTTTTGGGGTTTTGCTTCCCTCAAAATTTTCTCGAGCTCTGAAATTTTCTTCTGCGCTTTCTTAAACTCCTTCTCGATATTTTTCTCATTTTCCAGTACAAGGTTAGAAATGAGCAGAACTTCTTCTCTCCAGTGGTCGAAAACAATCAAATCCTTGACGAACATGAACTCTGCGTCGTTCTGTTTTAAGTCGTCCTTTGCAGCGCTGCCGATGTCTTCAAAATATCTAACCATGTCATAGGAGAAATAACCCAGCAGTCCGCCAAAAAATCTCGGCAGTTTGTTTCTCTGAGTTTTGTATTTCAGAATTTTTCTCAGCGCTTTCATTGGATTTTTAACTGCCGAGCCGTTTATCGAACCGTCTTTCAGGCGTATTATCTTCTGCGGCGAGCTTCCTAAAAACGAATACCTCGCTATTTTTTCTCCGACTATTGCGGACTCGAGCAGAAAGGAATATTTCGAGCTTTTTCTCAGGGCAGCATAAACGTCAGCCGGCTTGCATTTCACTAGGGATTTTGCGACTTTTACCAGAGGTATAATGCAGGGAAATCCAAGCTTTCTTGCTGCTTCATATACTTCCATACACGAACTCCCTCACTTTTTTCGCAATATCACCTTTCATTATTGCGCTTCCTATGAGCGCAGCGTCGCAGTATTTGAGCACGAATTTTAAATCTCGCAGTGTGCTAATGCCAGAGGAGCTTATTTTTATTCCGCCGATGTGCTCGGAAAAGACCTTGCTTCTGTTCAGGTCTACACGCAGCGTATCCTTGTCTCTGTTGTTGACTGCATAAATTCTCGTCCCTGCTTTCTCTGCCCTTGCTATATCTTCGAGGGAGTGAACCTCGACCAATGGCTCAATTCCGAGCCTGCGAGATTCCTCGATGAACTTTTTTAGCATTGCTTCATCAAAAAAACTTGCGATGAGGAGCAGGGAATCTGCACCATAGTAGTAAGACTCAGCCACCTGCGCCTCGTCGAAGATAAAATCTTTCCTTAACACCGGGATAGAAGAAATCTCAGAAACTTCGCTGAGATTTCTCAGGCTGCCCCCGAAGTACTTCTCCTCTGTCAACACAGAGAGCCCGCAGGCTCCGCCGTTAATCATTTCCCTCGCTATTGCCTTCGGGTCTTCCGGCTCTCTTATTTTCCCGAGCGGCGAGGAAAACTTAATTTCAGAAATTATCGGGTTTAGACCTTCTTTTTTCTTTTCTAAAATAGCCTTCTCAAAGCTCTTCGGCTTTCTCCTCAGCTCTATCCTGCCTTCAAATTTCCTATATCTCGACTTGCAGTCTTCAAGAATTGTATTGAAATTCATTTTCTGACCCGCATATTTTTGTTCTACTCAGATTATATATTATTTGCTGCAAACAAATATCAAATAAAAACATTCAACTTCTTGCAAAAACTTTTGTAAAAATGGTAAACGCTTTAGAAAATAAAAGTTGGAGACGTGAAAAACGTCCCTAGTTATTATGGGATTACGGCGTGCATCACTTTTATATACCTCAAAATTTATCAAGAATTATGCTCTCAGAAGTAAAGCAGGTCACCATTGTAATTTCAGGGAAGGTCCAGTTTATAGGTCTCAGGGGCTACATCGAGGAACTTACCTCAGAATATGACCTTGCTGGATTTGTGTATAACGACTTCCGGGATGGTACTGTAAAACTCGCCTGTGAAGGGGAGGCTTCCAGCATAGACGAGCTTGCAGAGGAGATAAGGAGAAATCCGGAGGTTAGAGTGGAGATTCGAGACAAGATATTGCTCCCAAAGCCTGCTGGGAGAGTGGTAGTAGGCGTTGAGAGGGATATTTTCAGCAGGCTTGACTTGGGCGTTGAGCGCCTTGGCTCAATAGACAGCAGCCTTGCCTCTGTAAAAGAGCATACCGCCTCGATGGACGGTAAGCTAGGCTCGATGGACGGTAAGCTAGGCTCGATGGACGGTAAGCTAGGCTCGATGGACGGTAAGCTAGGCTCGATGGAGGGTAGTCTCAGCTCGATGGAAGTTAAGCTTAGAT
>JBDRDL010000033.1:0-3415 GCA_043820925.1 Methanobacteriota archaeon
GAGTATTACAACTTCAAGAGACCACACATGAGCCTTGAGAACGGCAAGCTTAGAACACCTTACGAGGCTTTTATGGATAAGATGAGGAAGAATAAAGCATGAATTTAAATTCCAGCACGGACATTAATTCAGGACAACACAATTATTAATAATACCTTTTTGTTGGTACTTTTATTTGTTATATCATTTCAAATAATCGTTGATATAACCTATACCTATGAGCTTAGAAGGTTACGGCAGGTTTTACCAGCATGTCAAGGGGAGGATTATTCTTTACATCCCTTCGGATGTCCACAAGGATTCGGCATTCCCATTTGAAGTCGGGGAAAAAGCAAAAGTGGTTATAAAAGGAAAAAAACTAGTAATCGAGAAGGCGTGATCTAAAAGACTTTATATATTTGCTCTGTTGGAAAGCAGTAAACTAGTTATAGGGAAATTTTAAATATTGCTTTAAAAGGAAGTGTATGTATGGTCTGGCTTCTGGGCAACAAGTTCGACAGGCTCGAGTTTGCAGGAGCATTCGGCGATTTGGGAACGCTCATTCCCTTCGTTGTCGCATATATAACGATAAATAAAATGGACCCGCTCGGCGTGCTCTTCGGCTTTGGAGTTGCGAAAATAGCGATGGGACTCTACTATCGAACTCCCTTTCCTGTGCAGCCGATGAAAGCGATAGGAGCGGCAGCGATAGCAGGAAGGGTACCTGCGGAGCAAATCTGGGGAGCAGGGCTATTTACCGCTTTTTTCTGGCTTATTTTAGGCGCTACTGGCACTATTACTTGGGTAGCAAAGCTAGCCACTAAACCTGTTGTTCGTGGCATAATGCTCGGCTTAGGGCTCAGCTTCATCTGGCAGGGCGTGGGGATGATGAAGGGTGCTCCCATAATAGCTGCAGCTGCCCTGATTTTAACTCTCCTTCTTTTCGTGCAGGAGAGAGTTCCTGCGATGCTTGTGCTCCTTGCTTTTGGAATAGCTGTGGCATTTATACTGAATCCTGCTCTTGCGGGTGAACTTGCAAAAACCAGCATTCACTTCAAGCTTCCCTACATAACTATAGGCAGATTAGATTTTGGGTCCTTTGCAATCGGCACGCTGGTTTTCGCTATTCCCCAGATACCCCTGACGCTCGGAAATGCGATAATTGCTGTTACTGCCGAGAACAACGAGCTTTTTCCGAACCGCAAAGTGAGCGAGAGGAAAGCCTGCGTAACAACCGCTGCAATGAACTTCGGCTCAACGATTTTTGGAGGAGTGCCGCAGTGCCACGGAGCAGGAGGAATGGCAGGACATGTAAAATTCGGTGCAAAAACAGGCGGCGCACTGGTAATCCTCGGAGCTATTGTTATGATAATTGCGCTCTTCTTCAGCGACTCTGTAACGCTGATATTCAGCTTATTCCCGAAGGCAATACTTGGAGTTATACTCTTCTATGCAGGAGCTGAGCTCGCTTCTATAGTAAAGGACATAGGCGCAGACAAGAAAGATGTTTACGTGATGGTTGTTACTGCAGGGTCTGCGCTGTTCAACATGGGCGTCGCTTTCGTAATTGGAATAGTCTTCAGCTACATCATAAGAAAGGGCTGGACAAAGGTTTAAAATGAAAATATCCTGCATTATCGTGGCAGGCGGAAGTAGCAAGAGAATTGGCATAGATAAGAAGTTTGTAAAACTTAGGGGCAAGTATTTCTTAGAATATGCAATAGATACTGCAAAGCAGCTGTCTGAAGATATAATAATCTCAGTCGGCTCAGAAGGGCAGAAAAAGCAGGTGCAAAAAATAAGTAGCTTAAAAATCACGGTCGACAGCATTGAATCCAAAGGACCTATCATCGGACTCTGGCAGGGGCTCAAAGAATGCGCACACGAATATGCGGTAGTTCTGCCCTGCGATACCCCTATTATGCAGCTGGAGGTATTTGAGCACATGATTAAGGAATGCCCGGGCTACGACGCAGTAATTCCGAGGAAGGGAGAATTGCTCGAACCCCTGCATGCAGTATATAAAGTCTCCTCCACGCTCAAAGCCTGTGAAGAAGCCTTGAAAGAAAATCAACTAAATCTGGGCAGAGTTGTATCCAAATTGAAAGCCAAGTATATCCCAGTTGAAGTTTTTGAAAAATACGACAGGAATTTGCTTACATTTTATAATATAAATACTAGAAAAGACCTAGAAGCATTTAGGTATGGACGTAAGAACAAAGGGATTCGGTGAGAGAACTCGGGTAAAAGAGGCGCTGGAGATTCTCCTGTCTAAGGCAAAAATAACAGACACCGAGAAGATTCTCTTCGAGCAAGGCTTGGGCAGGGTTCTGGCAGAAGAGGTAATCGCTGGCAGTGATGTTCCTCCCTTTGACAGGGCTGCAATGGACGGCTATGCAGTTAAGGCCGAGAATACCTTCGGGGCATCGCAAGGTAATCCAATTTATTTCAGGCTCTTCCGTAAGGAAGATGGCGCTTGCGTAAGCAAGACCGCAATGCTGTTGCGCCTACCTATCGGTAGTGCCAGCTTCCTATCGGAATTAAGGGATTTCGAGGCTGTGAAGATTATGACCGGCGCAGCACTGCCCAAGGGTGCGAATGCGGTGGTGATGTTTGAATATACTAACGAGCTTGAAGACGAAGTCGAGGTTTTTAAGGCGGTTACACCAGGAAAGAACGTCTCCTTCAAAGGCGAAGACGTAAAGAAGGGTGAAGTTCTGCTCAGAAAGGGGAGAAGTATAAGACCTCAAGACATTGCAATGCTCGCTGCGGTTGGGAGACAGGAACTCAAGGTTTACAAAAAGCCAGGGGCTGCAATAATCTCTACTGGCGATGAGCTCGCTGAACCTGGCACAAAACTTGAGGCTGGGGAAATATATGATGCAAACAGCTATGCGCTGGCTGCACTCGTGCAGGCGAGCGGGGGAATTGCAAAAAGAATAGGCATAATCGAAGATAGTCCTGAAAAAATAAGAAGCGCAATAAATATTGCGCTTGAGAATGATATAATTTTAATGAGCGGCGCCACATCTGTTGGAAAAAAGGATGTAGTGCCGCAAATAGTTGCGGAGCTTGGAGAAATTTTAGTTCACGGCGTTGCCATGCGCCCAGGCGAGCCTACCGGTTTTGGAGTAATTAATAAAAAGCTTGTGTTCATGCTTCCGGGCTATCCTGTCGCTGCAATCGTTGCTTTCGAAACCTTTGTAAGACCTGCGCTCCAGAAAATGCAGGGAATGGAGATTTTTAATCCTTATCCGCAGGTTCAGGCGAGACTGAAAAGAAAGATAGCTTCTGAGCTGGGAAGAAGGGATTTCACCAGAGTAAAGCTGGAAAAAAAGGGAGAGGAATATCTCGCAGAACCCATAAGAACGACTGGTTCAGGAATAATCTCGAGCTTGGTAAGGGCTGATGGATTTGTTATAGTACCAGAAAATAC
>JBDRDL010000034.1:0-3521 GCA_043820925.1 Methanobacteriota archaeon
AGAGCAGCTTTTCGAATTGCCGCATTCTTGCTCAGCAAGCTCAGGTCGTGCAGCAGATAAGCCTGCACAGATTTAATTTCTGTATTGACTAGCTCCACCTTTTTTCCTGGCAGGCAGAATTCAGCGCATCCGAGCATGCAAAAATATATATCTCCAGCACATTAATTTTTGCTTGTGAAGAAATTCTCAGCAGACCTGCACATTCACAGCATATTCAGCGATGGAGAGTTAGTTCCGGCAGAGATAGCCCAGCGCTGCTCGATTTTGGGCTACAGCGCAATTGCGATCACAGACCATGTGGATAACTCGAATTTAGAGTTTGTGCTGTCCAATTTAGTAAAAGCGTGCGAGGAATTAAGCAGTTATGCAGATTTGAAAGTCTTGCCGGGCGTAGAGATTACTCACGTGCCAGTAAAAATGCTTGGCAGTTTGGTAAAGAAAGCAAGAAAATTTGGGGCAAGAATAGTGCTCGTGCATGGGGAAACATTAGCAGAGCCAGTTCCAAAGGGAACGAATCTCGCTGCTGTTAAACAAAACATCGATATACTTGCCCACCCAGGTCTAATTACCATGGAGGAAGCGGAGCTTGCAAAGGAGAACAACATTTACCTAGAGCTTACCTCCAGAAGGGGGCACTGCATCACAAATGGCTGTGTAGCAAAGGTTGCGTTGCAGGTTGGAGCCAAGCTTTTAGTGAGCAGCGATGCGCACTCGCCAGAAGATTTGATTACTCCAGAAGAAGCGCTGCAAGTCGCTTTGGGTGCTGGAATTTCAGAAAAAAATTCAAAAATTATTACAAGTGTTAATCCCAAGAGCTTTTTAAGTGAAATATAACTTTATTTTGGAGGAGCGCCCTTGAAACTCCTGGGAATGCTATCTCATATAACCAAAAGCGGAAATCTCGTGCTTAGGGGCAGGGAAATTCCTTCCATATATTCACTTGTGGCGACGAAGGATTCCAGAAAAATAGGCAAAGTGCAGGATGTTATAGGACCTGCTTCCAATCCCTATATAATAGTTAAGCCTGTTAAAAATTTTAAAAAAGAGGAGCTTTCTAATTTTGAATTCTATGAACTTGAAAAGAGGCGATATGGTGGAAAGAAAGGTAGAGTATATTGAAATCTGCCCAGAGTGCAACAGCAAGAGTTTAACCAAAGACTATGAAAGGGCAGAAATTGTTTGCAATGACTGCGGTCTGGTTATCGACGAGAAAATAATGGACACGGGCCCGGAGTGGAGAGCATTCGACTACGAGCAGAGAGTAAAGCGCAGCAGAGTAGGGGCTCCGATGACCTATACGATTCACGATAAAGGGCTTTCCACCGTCATTGACTGGCGAAACAAAGACAGCTCTGGAAAGGATATTGCTCCCAGAGAAAGAGCGCAGATATACAGGCTTAGAAAATGGCAGCAGAGGATAAGGGTTTCAAATGCTACTGAGCGCAATCTTGCCTTCGCACTGACGGAGTTAGACAGGGTTGCATCAAGATTGACGCTGCCGAGGAATGTAAGAGAAACCGCAGCAGTGGTTTACAGGAAAGCAGTCGAAAAAGGCTTAATCCGGGGAAGGAGCATCGAAGGCGTCGCTGCCGCTTCGCTCTACGCAGCCTGCCGCCAGTGCAAGGTTCCCCGCACGTTAGACGAAATTGCAGACTCTGCGAAGCTGAACAGGAAAGAAATAGGAAGAACCTACCGGTTCGTTTCTAGAGAGCTCAGCATAAGTCTGAAGCCAACCACGCCAATAGATTATGTCCCGAGATTCGGCTCAGAGCTCAGTTTATCCGGAGAGGTGCAAAGCAAGGCGATTGAAATACTCAGAAAAGCAATGAGTCAGGAGCTTACTTCAGGTCGAGGTCCGACGGGTGTTTCTGCAGCCGCATTATATATAGCAAGCGTCTTGCTTGGAGAAAGGAGAACGCAGAGAGAAGTAGCGGATGTTGCGGGCGTCACGGAAGTGACGATTCGCAATAGATACAAGGAGCTTGCAGAGAGGCTGGATATTGAGATAACGATTTAATCTATCAGAACCGCATTTACGTTTCCATCTTGCCCGGGGCGGGAAGTTACTCTTGCCTTTCCGATTTCAGTATTTATTATCGCTCCCTTTGTGATGATGTTCCTCCTGACGAAGTGTGGGTTTGCAGAATTTTCGATTACACCTAAAATTTTTGCCTTCCTGCTTTCCTTGGTTTTTGGGTTCACAATGTTCGCATTTTCAGCGATTAGAAGCCTGGTTTTATAGTCGCCTCCTCTGACTCTAATTTGCACAGCGCTTCTCCTGCCTATCGCTACCTCAGTATGCTCTCTTCCCATCTCAAACTTTCTTTTCTTTCTGTGCGCTCTATATCTGCCGCCAGTTTTCTTCCTTACAGGTTTACCCTGCCATAAAGCCATTTCAATCCACTCCTTCGCTCGAACTGACCGTTTTCTACGTTTAAGAATAAAAGCTTTATGGAGGTCAGCCTTTGACTTCTTCCAAGATTACATCTGCTCCGTTCTCCAGCAACTTCTCAGCTGCTGCATTGCCAAGATTTTCTGCCTTCGCTGCTTTTCCTTCCATTTCGACTTGGATTCTTTTTTTCCCATCCGGCGAAAGCACTGCTGCTTTAATTTTTAGTTTTTTGCCTACTTCAGTCAGTACCCCGACTGGAACCTGGCAGCCTCCCCCCAGACGGTGCAGCAATGCTCTTTCAGCAACGCAGCGCTGCATGCTCTGCGCATCGTTTATTGCAGTGAGAAATTCGTGCTCGAAGTCCTTTCTCGCCACTATCGCAATTGCCCCCTGCCCGACAGAAGGAAGGAAAGTATCTAAAGGCAATTCCTGGGTAATGTTCTTCTCGAAGCCGAGCCTTTTCAAGCCTGCCTTTGCCATTACAATCGCATCGTATTCTCCAGCCCCAAGCTTTCTTAGTCTGGTATCTACATTGCCCCTGAGCTCTTTCATAATAAAATCGCTTCGATAGTTAAGAAGTTCTGCTTTTCTTCTTATGCTGCTCGTGCCAATAACTGCGCTTCTCGGAAGCTCGTTTATGCTCAGCCCGTTTCTAGAAATCAAAGCATCGCTGACATCCTCTCTCTCTGGAACACACGCAAGCTTCAGGTCGCTCGGCAGCTCCACAGGAACGTCTTTCATGCTGTGCACCGCGAAGTGAACCTCGCCTATAGAGACTGCTTCATCAATTTCCTTAACGAACAAGCCCTTGCCGCCGATTTTGGCGAGAGGAGCATCAAGAATTTTATCCCCGGTTGTTTTTATTATTTTTTTCTCGAAAATCAGCTCAGGAAATTTCTTATTCAAAAGTCCGATGACGATATCAACCTGCCTCAAAGCTAATTTGCTTCCTCTTGTACCGATTAAGAACATCGCAATCTCCTGAACACTTCCTCGACCTTCAGCAGAGTTTCGTTGATTTCGTTCTCGCCGTGCGCATAAGAAATGAAGTTGCACTCGTACTGCGATGGAGGCAGGAAAATCCCGCTCTTGAGCAGTTCACGCTGGAATTTCAAGAAAAACTCTGCAT
>JBDRDL010000035.1:0-9083 GCA_043820925.1 Methanobacteriota archaeon
GTACTTGCGGTGCATGAGCTCGTTAGCTATGTTCAGGGCGCATCCCAGTACTAATAATACTATTCCGAGCCTGAGAGCGAAGGCTATCGAAGAGGGTATGTCTTGCATTGGACTAAGCCAGAGCGGATGCAGCTCAAATCCGAGGTAGTGCTTTAAGTGCTCTCCCTCCAGCCCAAATACGCTGCCGTATAAGAATCCGACGAACGTCGCCGCTATACCGCATAGCATTAAAATCCCTCCCAGCCTCTTTACAGCGTCGCTTGCTCTAAGCCTGAATCTCAAGAAATAGCCCAAAACAGTCATTAAAACTCCCTGTCCAACATCACCGAACATGAATCCGAAAACCAGAGGGAATGTGACAGTCATCACCATCGTGGGGTCAATTTCCCCGTACTTCGGAGAGCCGTAAGTATTTGTCAGCAGCTCTACAGATTTTGCATGAGAGGGATTTGAAAGCAGGGTAGGAGGTCTGTCCTCTTTCTTCGGGTCTTCTATAGAAATAGTGCAGTAGTTGTCTGAGGATTTTCGGATAGTATCTACAACTTCATCCACCTGGTTGCTCGGAACCCATCCATTCAGTACATGAGTTTTAGCAGTCTTTCCGAATAGCGTGCTCGCTCCATCCAGGAATTCTTCCACTTTCAGCAGCTCTCTTATTTGCAGCAATTTATTTTTTTCCTTAGCTGCGATTTCCCCCACTTCCTTCAGAAGCTCTTTCTCTTCTTTTGCTATAGACGCAAGTTCTGATTCAATTTTCGAGGAAGCTTCCTCTAAGCCATAGTCCCGAAGTCTGGGCGGGATTTGAATCTCCTCAAAGCGGTGAATTCTCAGAATTTTGGCAATCTCTGCCTCATGCTCTTTAAAAAATATAAGTGAGACAACGGAATTTTGTTTATCCAATTTGCTCGAATAAAGCAGGCAATCTTTAGTTATTTCCTCGATATCCTTTTTCAGGTTTTCGAGTTCTTTTGAGGGAATCACCCCTACCGGCGTGCGAGTCAGTCTATAATCTCTCAAATCTCTTGGATTCGTACTCAGTTTTTGCAAAATAGAGAGAGTAGCCTTCGAATTGTCAAGTTCTTCCTTCTCTTTTTTAATGATTTCAAGGCGGGAGGAGATTTGTGCGGTCCTGTCAGAAGTTACGTGTAGCCTATCTTCAACTTCTTTAAAAAGGATTGAGGGCGAGGTCTCAAGTACTGGAACCTTTTCTACTTTTTCCTCTAAAAACTCTTCTAAGATTGACGAACCCTTATCAGATTCTACAAGTTTGAAGGTCTCTAGGATGTTGTCTACTCTTGCGAGATATTCAGATGCCCTTGCACGAACCCAGGAGGAAGGTACGGGCGCAAGCTCCAAATCCCTAAACTCCTCTATATTTGAATGGTCCATGAGCTGAATTATTCCTTTCTCCTTCAGTTCTCTAAGAACATTATCTTTCTTTTCTTCCAGTATTACTGCGCTGAGTTTCTTCATTGAAACAGGCTTAAGCATTTTTCGCACGCTCCGAGAGGGCACACTCCAGAAAGTTTTTAATCATATTCGGATAAGAAAGCACATGCAGGTGCATGTAGCTTGCCAAGGTATTTTTGAGCAGAATGCCATCGTGCTTTCCGCTGATTCCTGTCCCCCTCATTGTTTTACAGGTATATTTAACTTTGCCTTTAAGCTCTACCTTTGAATGGTGAAATTCGTGTCCGACCAGTATGTCATTTTTTCTGCTAATTGGGTTGTCCTTTATTACTGCGTTTCTGACATATCCAAGTGCCTGGAATTTCTCCTGCATCTTTGTCGTTATTGGCAGATATCCCACCATCTCATATTCTTCGCCTTCTCTATTTAAAAGTTTTTCGCCTAAGTACATCAAGCCCCCGCATTCTGCGTAAACTGGTTTCCCCTCGTCGCAGAAGTTGAAGATGTGCTCCCTCAGTTTTTTGTTTCGCTCTAAAGCATCTGGAAAAATTTCTGGAAAGCCCCCCCCGATATAAAGCGCATCTATATCTGGTAATTTTTTATCTTTAAATGAATCTATGTAAATCAGCTTTGCTCCATTTGCTGCAAAAGCATCTAAGGTATCTTCATAGTAAAAAGTAAAAGCCTTGTCCCGCATTACTCCGAGTTTTACGTCATAATTATTCTTCGAATGATACAATGCATTTTCCTCAACTTTCTGCAGCTCAGGAGCACCGTTTGCAATTTCTAATATTCTATCTACATCAACGTAATTTTCAACGAATTTTGCGAGAAAATCGAACATTTTCTCAATTGCATCCATCTCGTATGCAGGCACCAAACCAAGATGGCGCTCAGGTATTCTTACGCTTTCGCTTCGTGGTATTACTCCCACGACTTCCATGCCTGCGAGCCTTTCAACAGCCAGCCTTGCCTTGTGTGCATGCTTTTCACTTCCAACTCTGTTCAGTATAGCTCCTTTTATGTCTACAGTTTTATCAAATAGCCTGTAGCCGAGGACGAAAGCTGCGGCAGTCCTCGAAATTCTTTCAACGTTTGCAATTATAATTACAGGCGCCTTCAGTATTTTGGCAACATGTGCTGTGCTTCCTTTCTCGTCTATCGCATCGTGAGAATCGTAGAGCCCCATAACGCCCTCAATAATTGCTATGTCAGCTCCCTTTCCGTTCCTCTGAAAAGTCTCGGCTATGTCCTGACTTTTCATCATGTAGCTGTCGAGATTTCTAGAATACCTTCCAGCTGCAAATTTGTGATAGCTCGGGTCAATAAAATCAGGACCGATTTTGAAAGGCTGCACCTTATAGCCCCTGTTCTGCAGCGCCCGCATTAAGCCTATAGATACCAGAGTTTTTCCTGCCCTGCTCGAAGTCCCGCCAAGAATTATCCTGGGTAAATTCATAGCAATAAGCCTTTCGCTAACGCTTCACCAGTGCCAGTTCCCTGATTATATCTTTTACGCTTATTATGCCCTCTGGAATTCTGTCTATCCTGCCGGCACCTTGCCCCCCCGGAAAAACGAGAAGCCTGCGGATTCTATTCTCCTTCATAATCTTCGCAGCATCTCGAATTGTTGCGTCCGGGTCTATTGTAAAAAAAGTGGTGCTCATGATTTCCCTGGCTTTTGCGCTGGAGCTAACTCCCTCTGTTAAAGCCTTGACAACATTTCTTTCAGATATAACTCCTGCTGGTTTTTTATTTTTATCCAGAACAATTACTCCTGAAATCTTATAGTAAGACATTACCTCTGCAACTTCCTTTAGGCTCATCTCTTCTTGAACGCTAACCACATTGCGAGTCATTAATTCCCTGACTTTCATATTCTGAAATTCTGTCATAAACTAACCCCTGGACAGCTGCCTCACCAAATCGCTTGCAGCGATAATGCCTACAGGTCTCTGCCTGTACCTCGACCCTACCCTTGCCGGCGTGATTTTTTCGTCAATACAAACAAACAAGCGGTGCACATTTTCCTCCCACATGAGTTCTAATACTTCCTTTATATCCATCTCGGGACTGACTGTAATTGCGCAGGGCATCATAATGTCGCCTGCGCACAGCTTGCTTATGTCCTCCTTCTCTGCTATTGCCCTGATTATGTCTCTTTCAGAAATAGTGCCATCCAGAGAGCCTTCCTCCCCTATAACAGCCACGCCAGAGATTCCGTACCTCGCAATAACTTCCGCAACTTCGTAAATTGAAAAATCTTTATTTACTGTAACTACTCCCTTGGTCATTATATCCTTGACTTTCATATTTCCACCGCCAGGGCTTTTTCAACTCCTCCTATTTTACTGATAGTGCGCAGAACTTCTTTAGAAACCTGCTGGTCAACTGTGATAGCCATAAGCTGCGTACCGCCGATTTCTTTCCTGCCCACCTGCATGGTAGCGATATTTATCTTCTGCTTTCCAAGAGACAGCGCCACCTTCCCAATCATTCCTGGTCTGTCTTCGTGTTTAACTAGGAGAATTTCTCCCTTAGGAGCCAAATCTAAAGAGTAGCCGTCTATGCCGACAATTCTGGCTTCCTCTCCGAGCAAAGTTCCCTTAACTTCAGTCTCTTCTCTATCTGTTCTTATTTTCAGGATTATAAGGTTGCCGAACTTCTCTGAATCTTCCCTTCTTCCTTCAGTTACCCTGATTCCTCTATTCTTCGCTACTATCGGGGCGTTGAGCAAGTTCACGCTCTCGCTGAGAATCGGCGAAAGCAATCCGCTTAACGCTGTGTTTGTTAGAACGTTCATCTCCTCAACTTCGAGAAGCTTTCCACAGTACGTAATCGAGACGTCGCTTATCCTGCCCTTTACGAGCTGAATTGAGAATTTACCCAGGCTTCCGGCAAGAGGCAAATAACCTCTCAGCTTCTCAAGCACTTCTGGAGAGAACATCGGCATATTTACTACGTTGTGGGGCACTTCATTTTTCAGAACTCTCACAACTTCTTCGCATGCTATAATGCTCGCATACTTCTGAGCTTCCTCGGTACTTGCGCCGAGGTGTGGAGTGACTATCACGTTGTCAAGCTTCAGAAGAGGACTTTCCAGAGGCGGCTCCTTCTCGAAAACGTCCAGCGCAGCGCCTGCAATTTTCCCAGACTTCAAGCCCTCGTACAGAGCTTTCTCGTCCACTATGCCCCCCCTTGCGCAGTTGATTATAAAAGTGCCTTTTTTCATTTTTTCGATTTCTCTCTTCCCGATCATCCCTCTGGTTTGCTCTGTCAATGGCACGTGCAGGGTAATAAAATCTGAATTTTTTATGAGCTCCTCTAAATCTGCAATTTTAACTCCCAAATCCTTAGCAAGTTTCTCAGAAATGTAAGGGTCGTAAACCAGGATTTGCATTCCAAAAGCTTTCGCCTTTGTAACAACCTGGGAGCCAATCCTTCCGAGACCTATGACTCCCAGAGTCTTTCCCCGCAGCTCAATTCCAAGAAACTTCTTTTTCTCCCACTTTCCTGACTTCAGGGAAGTGTCAGCGAAGGGTATCTTCCTTGCCATTGCAAGCATTAAACCAATTGTGTGCTCAGCAACTGTTATTGAAGAAGCCTCAGGAGCGTTGACAACGACGATGCCCCGCTTCGTGGCTGCCTCCAAGTCAATATTGTCCACGCCAACACCTGCCCTTCCTATGACCTTCAGGTTTTTAGCAGCCTGAATAACGTTCTTCGTAACTTTAGTTTTACCCCTCACAAGAAGCGCATCAGCGCTTCTGATTTTCTCGACGAGCTGCTCCTCGCTGAGCCCAGTTGCTACTTCTACATCTGCGACTTTTCTCAGCAATTCTATTCCTGCCTCGTGCAGCACATCGCTTACCAGGATTTTCATAACAAATTTTATATTTAAAGTTATTAATATATCTTGCTCTATCTCGCAAGTATCTTTACAATGTCGCTGTTATTTAGCGGTTTGTCGCTTGCTATCTTTCTCTTCGTTCTCGCATCGATAGCGCCGATGAAGCCTTCCCCTATTTCGGTGTGAATCTCGAATGCAAGGTCTCTCGGAGTTGCGCCCCTGTCCATTAGAAACGCATCCGGTAAGACATTTCCATCTTTGTCAGAAAATTTAACCTCATCCTCGACCGGGTAAACAACTACTTTTTGCAGCACGTCGAATATCGCAGCATTTATGCACCGCTGCACGCCGGTATTGCCGAAGCGGGCGAATACGTTCCTCTCGATAATTCTGAGCGCAGCTTTTTGCTTCTCAGAGATTTTTTCAAAATTTATGGTTTCGAATTCAGAATCTCCGGGAAGATAGCGAATAGCTCCTTCTTCAGCAAGCTTGCACAGGACATATTCTCCCATCGAGCTTGTGGGTATTACAATCGACTGCAGCTCTTCCCTCATTCTTTTTATATTATCCTCTGCAGCCTCTACGTCGCTCTTGTTTGCTGCAATTATAATCGGTTTTGAAGCCTGCCTGAGAGATTTAACGAAGGAGAAAAGCTGCTCGCTGCTCCAGCTGTGCGGCTTCTCAGCATTTACCCCTGCCTCTTTAACAGCCTGCAGTATGTGCCTCTCTTCAAATCCTATTCCAACGTACATCTCCTCGAAGTACTTCACGAAATCCTTGCCCTCGTACTGAACTTTCCTCGATACCTTATCCCAGCTGCGCTTGAATATGTTCAAAAACCAGAGCTCGATTTCTTCTTCCAGAAAGCGAATATCATCGAGCGGGTCACGAGAACCCGGAGGCAGGATATTTCCTTCAGCATCAGTACCTCCGCTTGCATCTACCACGTGAATCAAAACGCTTGCCCTCCGCAGCTCGTCTAAAAATTTATTTCCCAGACCTCTTCCTTCATGCGCTTTCGGCACCAATCCAGCGACATCTATGAGCTCGACGGGTATAAATCTGTTCTTTGCGATGCATTTTGAGTTTTTGGGATTGCAAGTTACCCCAACTTCCCTGCAAACACATGCTACTCTAACAAAACCCATCGCCTTGTTCGGATTAACTGTAGTGAAAGGGTAGGAAGCGACTTCTGCGCCGGCGAGCGTGGCTGCATTGAAAAAAGTCGACTTGCCAACGTTCGGCTTGCCCACGACGCCTATTTCCATGGTTATTATTTGCGTGCTATAATTAATAAAGGTATCATAATTTAAAGTGTTAATTGGAAATGAGGATTATTAATGATAAATGTAAAAGTCTTTAAAACGCCCGGATGCCCGTATTGCAAGGCAACAATTGAACGCATTAAAAAACAAAACGACATAGACCTTGAAGTAATCGATGTGTCCACCAGTCCAGAAATTGCAAAAAAGTACAATATTCTCTCCGCTCCAACCACAGTAATAAATGATAGTATATACCTCACGGGGGCGCTGTCAGAGGCAGATATTTCAGAATGGTTCAAAAAAATCCAAAAACCCGGCTATAAAAAGGGCTATGTGCAAAAGCTTTTGTCAGAAGGGGAGGCAGCAAGGGCTGTTCAAGCTGCCGAAAACGATCCAGAAATACCTGTCATTCTTGCGGATTTTATCGCAGACTCTGATATTATGGTACGTCTTGGTGCCATGGTGGCCCTTGATGACATCAAAAAGACAAATTCACAGACAATAAAAAAAGCTATTGCAATACTAATCAAGCTCTTAGACCGCAAAGAACCTTCCATTCGTGGAGATGCCGCATTCATACTTGGGCTAGTTGGCGATGAGCGAGCGTTGGTACCTCTTGAAAAATGTCTCAAAGACAAGGACGTCAGAGATGCCGCAAAAGAGGCGATAGAGGAGATAAAGAAACGGTCTAGGAAAAATAAGTGACTTTTGTAATAAAGGGCAAAAGGGAGGACTATTCTTTCGCCACTTCCGCATTCAAAACTTCTCCCAGGTGCTTGAGAGCCCACTCGTGCCGCTCTTCGCTCACACTCGCTACGCAGTTCTTTAGTACAATCACCTTAAAGCCACGCATGTACGCATCGCCAGCGGTGTAGAGCACGCAGATGTCTGTCAGTATGCCTGCCAAAACGAGTGTGTCGATTTTTTTGTCCTTCAGAAGCTTCTCTAAATTTGTTTTATAGAAAGCAGAGTATCTCGTCTTTCTAACTATAACATCGCCTTTTTTGTAATCCAGGCCTTTAACTATCTCTGCGCCTTTGGTTCCAGCAACGCAGTGTGCATGCCAGAGTTTGAATTCCTCGTCATTTTTTGCATGAGAATCGCAAACAAATATTATCGCTTCGCCTGCCTCTCTGAATTTTTTTATCTCAGCATTTATCGCAGGTATAAGGCTCTTTGCCTTTGGCACGACCAGCGTTCCGCCTTCCTCAACGAAGTCGTTGAGCATGTCGATAACGAGTAGGGCTTTCATGGTAATTCTTATAACCACTGCGGTATAAAATTATTTTCATGATTTCAAGGCTTTTGGAATTTTTTAAGGAAGATGTAGGCTTTGCTGACATAACGACAGAGAGCATCATCCCCGAGAGTTCAATAGCAGAGGCAGAAATTGTAGCAAAAGAAAGTGGAATTTTAGCAGGAGTTGGGGAATGCAAACTCTTGCTGAAGCATTTCAATCTCAAGTGCACTGCCTTTTTTAAAGACGGCGGCGAAATTCGCAGGGGCGATGCAATAATGAAAATTCATGGAAATGCCAGAAACATACTCATGCTTGAAAGGCTGCTGCTGAACATCTTAATGCGCATGAGTGGAATTGCAACTACAGCGAATGTATTAGTTAAAAAATGCAAAAAGTACGGCGTAGTTGTTGCAGGCACTAGGAAGACTACCCCCGGATTCAGAGAATTCGAGAAAAAGGCAATCGTGCTCGGAGGAGGAGCGCCCCACAGAGCTACGCTGAGCGATGCAATTCTGATAAAAGACAACCACATCGCTCTCATTGGTTTGGGGAATGCGATAAAAAAAGCGAAGGCGAGGCATCCGAGAAAAAAAATCGAGGTCGAGGTTTCCTCGCTGGAAGATGCTCTCAAAGCCTGCGAGTGCGGCGCAGACATAATCATGCTGGACAACATGCTGCCGAAGCAGATAAAAAAAGTTATGCAGGAGTTGAAGAAAAAGAAATTAAGGAAAAAAGTTACAATCGAGCTCAGCGGGGGCATAACTCCAGAGAATATCCTTGAGTACGCAAAGCTTAGACCTGACATGATTTCACTCGGCTATCTGACGACAAATGCGAGATGGCTGGATATGAGTTTAAGGATTGTAAAACCCAAAAACGTCGTGAGCGTGAGAGAAACTAAGGGGATAGCAAAACATAAAGTCAAACTGGAGGAAGTGGAGGAGGCTCTCGGCAGGAATGAGATTCGTTGACTCCAACATATTCGTGTACCATCTTGCAGACGACCCTTTTTATGGAAAGAAAGCAGGAGAAATATTAAGCACTATAGAGAAAGGCGAAAAAGCAGCGACTTCTACGCTGGTCATAGCTCAAGTGTGTGCATATCTGAAGTGGAAAAAACTGGAAAAAGCGATACCTGTATTTATCGACCTCCTCCGTTCTCTCCCGTCTCTGAATAAAGAGGACACAATGTTTTTGGACGTAGTCTCTGCATACGCACTTCAGGAGGAAACAAAAACAGGGTGGCGAATGTGGGATGATTTGGTCATCGCTTCCCAGATGAGTAGGCTGGGAATAAAGGAGATATATTCTAACGATA
>JBDRDL010000036.1:0-7682 GCA_043820925.1 Methanobacteriota archaeon
CTTAGCGTCTGCTGCTATTTTCTCATCAATCCAGCCTTCCTTAAGGATGGGCGCTAAGCCCAAAATGATGCTTGTAGCATAGCAGCCTGGATTGGCAACCAGCTTTGCTTTTTTTATCTCTTTTCTGTGCAGCTCGGGTAAACCAAAAACTGCCTTAATCTCAGGGCAGCTGTGCTTTAGCTTGTAGTAGCGCTCGTAAGTTTTCACGTCCCGAAATCTAAAATCTCCGCTTAGGTCGACCGCTTTAATTCCTTTCTCCACAAAAACAGGAATCGTGCTCATCGAAGCTCCGTGAGGAGTTGCGGTAAATACAAAGTCGCACTTGGAGGCAACCTTCTCTGGAGCAAGGTCTTCGAACTTTATTTTTAAAATGCCCCTCAAATTCGGATGTACCTCGGCTGCGTTTTTGCCCTCGAATTTTCTAGAGGTTATGCATGCTACCTCGCACTCAGGATGCCCGGCCAAAAGTCTCAGAAGCTCTCCGCCCGTATAACCTGAAGCTCCTACTACGCCGACCTTCATTTTTATCTCCTTAGAGTAGATTAGCAGCACATATATAAAAATTAATATGTTTTAGCCTGATTCAAAATACATCATAATTGCCCTTAAGTCTTTTTCTAAACTCTTCTTTTAGCCTTTCTTTGCAATTTTATTCAGTTTCCGTTTTTTTCAAATTACTCGCACTAAACTGTACATATCCCAGAACATGCAATTTCTGGATTATATCCTCTACTTTGCTACTCATCCTTCTATCCTAAGCTTTCCTTCATCTATAGATGAAAATTCCGATCTTCAGCATCTGTTTAGGTAGTCTAAGACCAAGTGCAGTTAATGCAAACATCAGCAATGCCAGTAAAACGAGGAATATCCAAATTGTGACGCTTCTCAAGCCTTGCATCCTATGTTGCTCAAGCTTCAAGATCTCTTTGACTAG
The DNA here is from genome assembly GCA_043820925.1 of Methanobacteriota archaeon. Lineage (GTDB taxonomy): Archaea > Hydrothermarchaeota > Hydrothermarchaeia > Hydrothermarchaeales > JACRDW01 > JACRDW01. The sequence continues at coordinate 935 of JBDRDL010000036.1, forward strand.
GGAGAAAAACCGTTCGGCAGAGGTTCTAAGGCTGTAGTATTTCTCTCGTTTCGCTTTATTAATGGGGATAGCTCTAAACTCCTCTATTATGACTCTATAGTTTGTCTCACCATCATAACCCGAATCTGCTACAACTAGGCTAAACCTTATGCCATTCACCCCTACCTTTCGCAGCAACGCAGGTAAGTAGTTCATCCCATGCTTGTTACCAGAGGTTACCATAACTGCCATGGGCAAGCCCCTAATCGCATCTACAGCAATGCGAATTTTATAGCCAATGAACCAGCCCTTCGTTGTACTGTAACCCCACCTAGCATCTTCCTCTTTCTTCTTTCTGTACGCCTCTAATGGAGTACAATCTACTGCAATGCAGAAGACCCTTCCAAGGTGTCTGATAAGTTCTCTTATAGTTCTGTTAAGGAGGTCTTCTAGCATCTCTGGAGATAGCCAATTCTTCATCCTACCTATCGTAGTATCGCTTGGCGAATCCTTTAGATTACATAACCTCGCTTCCGCCTTATGGTCTAGGAGATATCTCTCCAGTCCTCGTATCGTTACTATCCCTCTGAGAAACCCTAGAATCAGTGCTGTTGCTATCGCATCTTTGCGAAAGCCTTTTCTACCAGTTTTTGGCATATGTTCCTTGGGAGTAAAGGTCGTCCGCACCTGTCTCCTTACACTCTTAAGCACTTGGCGGATGGTGATATTACTCATACATAGCGCTTTCAAAGTGGTGAAGTATAAGAGATACTAGATGTCCTCCCAAAAATTAGTTAGAAACAGGAAAATTTTGACAACGCATCAATTAGTCTAGCAATGAGAGGCAATGCCACTCCTTATTCAATTACATTAGATAATATCTATATGACAGCAGGAACTGGAATAGTATCTATATCAGTTTACACTGATAAATCAAATTACACGGCTGTCGAAATAATACAAGTTAATATATCAGTCGCAAATCATCAAGATATCCCGTTTAGTGTTAGATTTGCAATGGTAATGACCAATCCATCGGGAGATGCGCTAGAACTTGCACCCCCTCTTTATTCATGTCAGGGGCTTGATCTCAAATTCGCAAAACGTGTAACCGGTGCCCCAGCATTTCACTTCTTCTACGGAGTATCTGCCCTCAAGTTTAGTGTCTAGAATACCTGCGATGATACCGGCATCAAAGAAACAGAGCGCTTTACCAACGTTAGGCATATAAGCGCAGTCGTAACACTCAAAAACACGGATAGTTATAATCTGTTCTTTTTTTCCTACTACTTCCACGATACCGAGGCGGAGTTTTTTCCAGACCACTGCTAGTTCTAAAAGCAAACCATCTAACTCGCTACTTTGCACATATTCAGCAAAAACCGTTTCACCAAGGTCATATCCCTGCTCATACAAAAGCCCGTCTATCTCGATACCAGCTGCCAACGTGGCAGATCTGATAGCCCGGAACAGCCCCATGTTAATCTGATCTCCCAGATTTTCTCGCAGCGGCTTTTCCCCGGTAACAAAATTCTTCATTTCTTCCCGGATCTCCACTTTTATCGGTGTGTATCTCTCAATTGCTTCTTTATTAACGGTTAGCGGGATGAGATTTGCCTTTAATTTGTAGAACTTCATCGGGATACCGTGCTCCTCATACTCGACCCGAGCCACAGAAACAATATCCGCATCGGCAAGCAGCTTTAGGTGATGTGTTATGGTTGCCTTGGCTAAGCCGAGCGCTTTTGCCAACTGCGTGTTCGTTATTTCCCCCTCTTCTGCAAGCAGTTCCAAAATTTTCGCTCTAGATTCATTTGAAAAAAGCTTAGCGGTTTCCAGATCAGGCTTAATAGCAATAGAAATCATCATTCTCACCTCACAACCGAAAAGTTTATATTTGTTTTATATAAATATAACTATTAAAAAAAGGAAGTGAGATGGTGGAAAGGCTCGCGCAGAATTCGCCGGCCACCAAGCAGCATGTTTCGATGCTACTGTTGTTCCCATCCTCACGAACCAGCCGAACTTTACTGTACAATGTGTTGGCTCTAGGATGAAGTGCAAATGCGCGGATTGGGAGATACTAGCCGGAATACCATGGCGAAGACTTGAGGAAGTTGTCACAGGTATAGAAAAGACAGAATACAAATATTAATAAAGTAATACTCATGGAGGTGAAAGTTTGGCTAAATTGGTTTGCGTATCTTGCGGAGCAGGAGAAGACGTGCCAGTAGTGCATTGTGGACCAGGTATACTAGGGCCTGAGGAAGGCAAGCTTTACTGCCCATGCCTACCCGATGGCCACACAGAAAACATTGAAATACCTAAGCACTGCGGGAAGCCTATGAAATATGTAAGATAAGAGCCTAAAATTTTGGATGAATTGAGGTTGTTAAACGTGACCGTTTGGATATGTAAGAAGTGTGGCAAGGAATACGAGAACCCGAGATGTAGGCTGCCAAAGTGCCCAAACTGTGGGGCTCCAAAAGAACAGCACGAGAAAAAGAAGTGAGGAAATGGTGAAGATGTCTAATGTGGAAGTGATGGATGTCTGCGGGGCGTGTTGCCTGTCAACTGCTGGCGTTAAAGACCGTTTGGAAGAGCTTCCAGAAGGCGAAATTTTAGAAGTAGTTTTGGATGAAAAAATGTATGACGCTCTGACAAAATTAGCGGGCGAAAAAGATTGCGAGATCTTAGAGACTACGAAAGAGGACAAAGCAGTCAGGGTTAGGCTGCAAAAGAAAATGTTGAAGGTCAAACCTTCCAAGGACTACCCCACAGAGGGAGGTTCTTACCTCAGGGGCAATGATTTCTCGCCTGTGGCGGTGGGGGTACTGCTGAATGCGCCAAGGCCACTTGCAAATCAACCCGACACGAAGGACATAAAGATACCGCCCGATATCGAGAATTTGGTGAAGACAGCTGTTGAGACTGGGGCGGCACTAGCCGGCACCCTTCAAACCGAGAATATAGGCATTGAGAAACTCATAAGCAATGTTGTTGGAAACCCCAATATCCGCTATCTAGTCCTCTGTGGTGAGGAGGTTGAAGGCCATAATACGGGCGATGCTCTAAAAGCACTTTTAAGGAATGGAATTGATGACAGGCGGACCATCATCGGAACAAAGGCACCTACCCCTTACCTGTTTAACATCCCCCTAGAAGCAATTGAAAGGTTTAGGAACCAGGTCACCCTAATCGACTTCTTGGGAGAGATGAATAAAGAGGTAATAAGCAAGGCGGTCTGGTCCTGCTACCAAGAGCCAGAGAAACCAGTCCAATTCAAAGATTACACACTTTCCGATCCGGGGGCATATTCTGAACCCGCCATCTCATGCAGGCTCACCGGGATGGTCGAACATCCAGAAGAGGTGGAGGAATGGGAGCTCGATGAGATCGTCAAGAATATTGAGAAAGGCAAAGCTATTGTTGAAGATATAGGAGGTGAAGTTGTGGAAGAGTTAGGGCCAGAAGAAAAATCAAAAATTAATGCTTTTGTTGGCAAGCGTCTGTCCGGGATTGCCCAAGAGCTTCTCGATATAGCAGAGCTTCTGGGTCAACCTGTAGAGGTACCAGTAGAGAAGGTGATGCCAGCTGCCCCTGCTAAGGAGGCGATAATCCCTACTCATAAAATGGAAGTAGAAGAAGATGAGGTATCCCTTTATTTTTCCAATCAACTGAGGGCATACAATGCCATGTTTGCCGTTTTTGACGCTTGTGTCAAGGACATGTGTAACAATGGCTGCACCTTCCCCTCTGTGGTAATCTCCACTGGCAAAAGGTTGAGAAAGTTGAAGACGGATCTTGGAAACTCTCAGATTATCCAGGAGAGGAAGCAGCTGCTAGGGGAGAAAATAGATAAATTCCTAGAGAGGTTAGATGCCATGCCCCAAGACACAAGCAGGCCGTGCCAGAAAACGGTGGGGAACTGCACCATAGGTCCTGGCTGTTTTGTTAAGGGGGCGGCAGATTTTATAAAGCTGGTCACAGAACCAGCACCACCAAGTCCTGAAGGAGGGAAGAGATGACAGATTATTTTAGGAACCAACTCAGGGGTTACGATAAGGTTTTGGCTGCCCTTAAGGCATTTTCCAATGATATCTGCAAAAACTGTATCGGCCTACCGGGGGCTCAGACCAAGGTGCTCAAGGGTCTGAGAAAACTCAAAATCGACCTGGAGGCATCGGAAGTTTCTGAGGAGGAGAAGAAAGGCATCATAAGTCAAATCGAACATTTTTCCAAAATGGCAGAATCCCTGGAGATATCTGATGAGACTACATGTCAGAAGACCGCTGGAAATTGTAAAATTGGCCCTGCTTGTATTGTCTTAGAAGGAGCCTGGGCGTTGACGAAGCAGATCACGAAACCAGAACCGACGTAAATAGTTGCTATTAGAATTAGCAGCAAGCAAAACGGTCGATGTTAGGCAAGCATGCTGCCAAGATACCTTAGCAACTCCAATTAAAGATGCGATAAAAGATATGAAGCCAGATGAAGTTTTAGAAGTAATCATCACTCCGGGTCTTAAGGATTTATTCAACACGTTTATTGAGCAAGGGAAGTACTCAATACTTGAGGAAACGGAGGAGGGGGAGGAAGTTCATTTTAAGATCAGGCTTTAAATGAGAAGCATAATCAATCCTCTAGAAATACAAAGGTTCGGTTAGAAAGAGTTTTGAAGCACCCTAATGTTTCCAAAAATAAATTTAAATACTCTAATGTGGAGAAAATGCTAATGCACGTTTCTGAGAAAGGAGTAAAGATGGTGGATATCGCTGGCAAGAAAGACGTTATAAGGATTGCGAGGGCGAGCGGAAAAATTAAGCTCAGGAGAAAAACTGTCGAAAGAATAAAGAAGGGCAGAATTGAAAAAGGTAACGTGCTGACAACTGCGCAGATTGCAGCTACGCTTGCCGTGAAAAAAACTCCCGAGCTAATACCTATGTGCCATCCCTTGCAAATCACGAATGTAAGCGTTGACTTTAAATCCGGGCAAGAGGAAATCGAAACCATCGTTGAGGTAAAAACAATTGGAAAGACTGGTGTGGAGATGGAGGCGCTTACAGGAGTTGCAGCTGCCCTGCTTACAATATGGGACATGGTAAAGGCTGTTGAAAAAGATGAGAAGGGCCAGTATCCGATAACGAGGATAAGTGATATGCGAGTCTTGCAAAAGATAAAAGAGGAATAGAATGGCTGCTCAATCCAGCAAAACCACTGCCAGGCACAAGGGTGAAGCGCCAAAGAGCGTCAGGGCTGCCGTAATTACGATTTCTGATTCAAAGTTCGGCTACATGTGGAGTAAGAATAAGAGCCTGGAAGAGACTGATGATGTCTCAGGCAAATACATAGTGGAGCAGCTCAGGAAGAAGGGCAATGAAGTAGTTTTTTATACCCTCGTGCCAGATCATGAAGGAATTATAGTGGAGACGATAGACCATATTGTCGCTACCTGCGCTCCTGACGTTATAATAACAACCGGCGGCACGGGAGTAGGGAGCAGAGACGTTACAGTCGAAGCTGTGACAAGCATATTTGATAAGGTCATAGAAGGATTTGGAGAGCTGTTCAGAAAAATAAGTTTTGAGAGGTTAGGCAGTGCTGCTTTATTAACGAGAGCGATAGCAGGCGTTTACTGCAGCGTCGTTATATTCTCACTCCCCGGTTCTCCAGACGCTGTGAGAACCGGAATGGAGATTATCTTAAGAGAGGCAGGGCATATAGTGAGGCACGTGAGAGAATGAAGGATATACTCGCCAGACTTCCGGTAGCGGAAAAAGAGGTAGCTGTCAAAATAAATGGAAGAGAAGTGCCAATTGGCGACTTCGTGCAGGAAATCATCAAGAACACAATCCTTGGCATGATTTCGTCTCTGAAGAAAGCAGATACAAAGGCAGGAGATTTGGTGGAGATAAAAATCAGGGTGAAATAAATGCTCTACGATAGATTTTCGAGACCCCTCATAAGCGTGCGGATTTCAATAACGCAGCGCTGCAACTTAGACTGCATATACTGCCACAGGGAAGGAGTTTTTGAGAAAGCAGCGGATGAAATGACGCCCGAGGAAATCTCAAGAATCGTAGCTGTGTGTGCAAAGAACGGGGTAAGAAAGGTCAAGATAACTGGCGGGGAGCCGCTTCTTCGAAGTGATGTTTGCGGCGTGGTGCAAAAGATTTCCAGCGTGAATGGGATAGAAGACATTTCCATGACCACGAACGGAGTTTTACTTCAAGAATATGCGCAGGGGCTGAAAAAAGCAGGGCTGAGCAGAATCAATGTAAGCCTGGATACCCTGAAGCCAGAGGTTTTTTCGATGATTACCGGAGGAGGGAATCTAAAGCAGGTTGTCGCAGGCATAGACAAAGCTATCGAAGCCGGACTCGAGCCGGTGAAGCTCAACATGGTGGTAATGAAGGGGATAAACGAGAGCGAGGTCAGGGACGTTCTGAAAAACTATTCCAGAGAAGGCGTTGTTTTGCAGCTCATAGAGCTGATGAATACTGACAATGGGTTTTTCGAGAAGTACTTCTATGATTTAGACGAGATTGAAAAAGAATTTGAGAGGGAAGCCATTTCTGCGACTGTCCGAAAATTCATGCAGAGCAGGAGGAAGTACATGCTGAACGGTGCACAGGTGGAAGTTATAAAGCCGGTGCACAACACAGAATTCTGCGCAAGCTGCACCAGAATCAGGATAACCGCAGACGGAAAATTCAAACCGTGCTTAATGAGGAGCGACAATTTAGTGGATTTTCTCACCCCGATGCGG
>JBDRDL010000037.1:0-5655 GCA_043820925.1 Methanobacteriota archaeon
TCAACAAAAACTATGACGAAAGAAAAGAAATCTGGAAGATGAGCGATAAGATAGTCAGGACAACAAACGTTACGCAGTCTGCGATAGTCGGCAAAAATGGCTGGTGGACAACCGTAGTTGCTGCAGCTGTGTTTATAGTCGGCTAACTGCTATCGCAAGTTATAAATCCCTCTGAAGCCGATTTTTAATAGATGAAAAAGATAGCCTTACTGATTATGCTTATATTCTTGTGCAGCAGCGCATATGCTGCGGAATTCAAATCATACAACATTATTGCAGAAATTGTGGGGGATACTGTTAACGAAGATTTTGTTATAACTTTGTTCAACGATGCCGAAGCTGAACTAAGGTCTGCGACTATATCTGCGCCTCTCGATTCAGAAGTAATTTTTGTCAGAGATTCCTATGGCGACTTGCAGTATAAAACTTATGGAGAGGACAGTCTGAATATAAAATTTAATTTTACAACGCCAGTTAAGCCAAAGGAAGAGCGCTTAGTGCTGATAAAACTCAGTACAAAAAGTTTGGTTACTAAGAAAGAAGACTACTACGAATATTTGCTCGTTTTTACTCCAAGGCAGGATATCCCAGATTTCGAGCACGTTCTAAAACTTCCGAAGGATGCAAAACTTTATTCGCCGAGGGCAGGGGTTCAAGTGACGATACCTGAAGCAAATTTGAGCGAGCGGTATTCGACTCCTACTTTAGTCTGGAAAGCGCAGCTCAAAGCAAACAACCCTGAAGTTTTTCTTGTTAGATATAAAACAGAGGGCGGAGATGTTCTGAGGAAAATAGGTTTTTCGTTAGCTTTAATTTTAGTTGCTGGAGTACTGCTTTTTGGTTTGAACAAAGCAAAGGGAAAATATCAGAAGCGCAGAACATTGGAATCTCTAAAAATTTTGAACGAAAGGGAAAAGCAGGTTTTAGAAGAAATCGTAAGTAATAAGGGAATCAAGCAGTACGAGCTGCTGGCTAAGCTCGAGTACACGAAGTCCAGCCTGAGCAAAATTCTGGCAAGGCTCGAAGCCAGGGGCTTGATTAGGAAAAAGAAGGTTGGCAAGGTAAACAGGTGGTATGCCGGGGAGAAACTGGGATAATTTCCTGCAAAGTTGAAACAGTTGCTCAGACAAGTAGATGCTCAGTTTCCTCTCTTTATGACTTTATGAAAATAATAATGGAGGTGTGATTATAATATGAGAATTACACGCCGAGATTTTTTGAAGTGTGTTGGGGTATCTGCAACGGCACTGGGACTGTCAAAGTTTGATTTAATAAAACTGGAGAAGGTATTTGCTGCTGCGGACAGTCCGCCTGTTATATGGCTCCAGGCTTCGGGATGTACCGGAGATTCAGTCTCGCTTCTGAACTGGATAGATGCAGCCACTGGTCGAGAGATTGACGAAGTTCTCCTTGAAAACATCAGCCTGAAGTACCATCCAACTGTGATGGCAGCTGCCGGGCAGCTGGCTATAGATACAGCAAAAAATGCCCGTTCGACCTACAGCGGAACTTATATTTTAGTAGTTGAAGGATCAGACCCCACCGGTGAGAGTGGAAACTACTGCCATGTATGGGAAGATGCTGGCGTTCCTTATACTGCTCACCAAGCCATACTCGACTTCAGCGCCAAGGCTAAACACATATTAGCTGTAGGAACGTGTGCAGCCTTCGGTGGAATTCCAGCCGCAGCTCCCAACCCCACCACAGCCTATGGTTTGACCGCAGTTCTGCCTAAAGCTGACGCCGCCAAAGTCATTAATCTTCCCGGCTGTCCGGCACACCCTGACTGGATTATGGGAACGATTGTCTCACTACTGGGAGGTGTTGTACCAGTACTCGATCCCAATAAGAGACCAAAGGCGTACTACGGCTCCAGCATCCATCCCTGCTATAGAGGTGGAACTACCAAATCTACAGATATAGGTCAATTGGGCTGTTTCCTAGGCATAGGCTGCAGGAAAGGTGACTGTGATGCCAAAACACGTTTGTGGAACAACGGCATAAACTGGTGCGTGCGAGCCAATACTCCGTGCATCGGCTGCACTGACCCGGCATTTCCTGGCGGCACCTTTTATACAGTTTAGAAGGAGGTAAAAAAGATGGTTACTGTTACAATCGAACCAAACACAAGGATTGAAGGGCATATGGGGATTAAAGCTGAACTCGATGCCACCAATGTCGTTACCGATGCCAAATGTACAGGTGCGATGTTCCGTGGCATTGAAAGTATTTTAAAAGGCAGAGCTCCAAGAGATGCCGAGATTCTTACCCAGAGAATCTGCGGGGTATGCCCCATATCCCATGGTACGGCTGCTGCACTATGCCTGGAGAATGCCGGCGGGACGACAATTCCAGCCAATGGTAGAATCATGAGAAACCTGATTCAGAGTGCCAATTACATCCAGTCTCACATCCTCCACTTCTATCATCTGGCAGCCCTGGACTATGTAAAGGGACCTGCCATGCCTCCCTGGACGCCATTCTGGGATACAGATTACAGGCTCACGGCGGCTGATAACGATGCTATTGTTGCTAACTACCGAAAAGCTATAACCATGCGCAGGAAAGCCCATGAGATGGACGCTATATTCGGAGGCAAGCTCCCCCATGCACCGGCTGTCGTTGCGGGTGGATGTGCAGAGGACCCGGATGTGGAGTATGCTGGCGGCATTTCTAAATTTGGAACCTATCTCGATGAGTTGATTACCTTCATCGACAACACCTATCTACCAGATGTTGATAAAATAGCTACAGCCTACAGTGATTACAATAACATTGGGGTGGGCTGCAAAAATCTGCTGAGCTATGGCGTCTTTGATACCGATGGTGCAGGGACACTGCTATTAAAGAGAGGTCGCATCGAAAATGCAGGCACAACGGTTAATCCAGTAGACCAGACTCTCATCAAAGAATATGTCAAGTATTCCTATTATCCTGATGCTGACACCGGTCTGCACCCAAGCGCAGGGGTAACCAATCCCCTCTACGGCAAGGCCGGCGCCTACAGCTGGCTAAAGGCACCCAGATACGATGGCAGGGTTTACGAGGTAGGACCGCTAGCCAGAATGTGGGTCAATGGCGACTATCGAACTGGCATCGGCGTCATGCACAGGCATGCTGCCAGGGCAAAGGAGGCCCAAAAAGTAGCTTATGCCATGAAGAATTGGCTGACCCAGATTGTAACCGGAAATCCTTATTTTGTCAAGCCAAATGTGCCTGCTGAAGCGAAGGGAGTAGGTCTCACAGAGGCTCCACGTGGTGCACTGGGTCACTGGGAGACAATAAGTGCTTCGCTGATATCAAGGTATCAGTGCGTGGTTCCCACCACCTGGAATGCATCACCCATGGATGATGCAGGGGTACGTGGACCAATCGAGCAAGCTCTTATGGGAACAAAGGTGGCTGACCCAGCAAGACCAATTGAGCTGCTCAGAATCGTTCACTCTTTCGACCCGTGCATAGCTTGCGCAGTTCATGTACTTACTCCCCCAAAACAAAGGGGCCTAAAAGTAAAGGTAAGATAAATTTCTAGAATTTGTAAAATAAATTCTAGAATCTTTTTTATTTTATAAATATTTATATATGCATGCAATTATTTTAATTGAGGAGTGAAATTCAGTGGATGATTTGGAGCTTGCAAAAACTCAGCTTGAGGATGCAAGAGCAGGGGTCTTATCAGTCGTAAAAAAAATAGTTAGTGTATTAGAGAAAGACATTCCGACGTATGTCATTAATACTGTGAGGGAAGTTTTCATACAGGAATTTGAGCATGCTAAAAGCATGTCAAAGGACGATGTTGCACAGCTAAAAAAAGATGCTGAGGCGATTGCAGAAGAAGCGAAGTTAAAAATAACTAAAGAACTGCTGACTACAGATAAGTGGTTTGTGAAAGAGCGAGTTGCTGGCTACAGAGACAGTATATACCAGAACGGGGAAATCTCTGCAATACTCAAAAGTATAGATAACTACATTTATGACCTTCTTGTCAAATACAAATTTCCCGAGGTAGTGAAGCACGGTCGAAGAGCATCATACAATGTTACTCCTTATGATCTTTCAGCTTTTGGTTCAGAAGAAGAACTCAAGGAGTTAAGCAAAGACTATTGGAAAGAAGTAGCGAAATACTATGAATTGAAAGAGAAGGTTAACCAGCTTGAAGCAGACATAAGAAAGGAAGCGGCTAAAAAAATATGGGATGCAATTTAATTGCTTATTTGAGCTAAGTTTTACTTATTTTTTAAAATGGACGTAAAAAATAGTGAAATACCCATTTTTGTGCTTATATACCCGAGAAAAATTCAAAAATGCATGCTTAATTAGATTTAAAATAGCTCTAAGATATTTTGAAAATACAAAAGATTCATTTGTAAAACATAAATTTTTTTATTGATTTTTAAAAGAAAGTATTATAAACTAGGAAGTCCCATTCCTGCCCAATATGAGGTGGCTGAATGGGGGAACTCACTCATTACGTTTTACTGGCTCTGCTGATTACCTCGTTATTCAGCGGCTGCATCGCAGCTTCTCCGGAACCTGAGATAACCTCTGAGGTGAAAGAGATAATTGGGGTTCCAAACGAGACGACAAAAATGTCTGACTTCAGAGCAGATGCTACGATAGATTTGGGCTCGGTCATCTGAGTTTTTTTATATATTCTCCTTCCGCTTCTCTGGTAGTTCCAACCACGATTCTGGAGTAGTTTTCTTTTCCGGTAACTTCTTCCAGAAATCCAGCTACTTCTATTTCTTCTCCGTCAAAAGCCTGCCCTGCGTAAGTGTGGGTGAATGACGCAACTTCTTTTATTCTTCTATCTTCGCATGCAACTTTGTAAATTGCAGGAGAATCGAATGCCAAGGAAGCGTCGGTAATAGTACACTTCATTTTTACTTTTTCCGTGCGCCTGAACTTTCTGTCTGAGTACTTCTCCTCTATTACTCCTTTGTGAAATTTGCGCTGCTCATGCCGCAAAAACTCCTCGAAGCTCAGCGCAGCGCTTCCCGGAAATCTTTTCACGTAAGCTTTTAGCCACTCTTCCTTGCTCAGAGGTCTTATCTTATTTTCTTCAAACAGCTGTCTCAAAATCTCTCTGGCATTTTCATAATTCTTTGTTCCATAAACAACGAAATCTATGTCTGAGTTTTTCTCGTGCAGGTTGAGCAAAATAGAGCCGCTCACTCCCTTTTTATCTTCTGGAATTTCTGAAAATAATTCAGAAAGTGCAACAACTTTTTGCTCGAGAGTATCTCTCGATTTTTCGTAAATTTCTTTCAGTTTTTCTGGAGGATAGTATATCTTGAAAATTTTTTCTTTTGGAACGCACTGAAGCTTGGAGTTCGTTACTTCTGAAAAGAGCAGATGCTCAGGAAAATTTTTTTCCAGAAACTCGAAGGATTCCTGAGTTGAAGCGACTTTTTTGAATGTCTCTTTGCCACGCCTTCGCCCGCCCTTGGACGGATAATACCTCAAAAAAGCAAGGTACCTACCGCCCGGGTGGCAGTAAGAAGTTACAGAGAAAATCAGCCTATCCTTGGTCTCGATGAAATCTCTAATGCGCAGCATTCAATCACTTTCTATCTCGCTCAAATGGCGGGACTTCCTTACAGCCTCTGGCGGAATCTCAATCAGCCTTCCTTTCTCAATCGCATAGTGCTCTAC
>JBDRDL010000038.1:0-56016 GCA_043820925.1 Methanobacteriota archaeon
TCTCATCCAGTACTGCTGAGATTACCTTCCCCTCCCTGACAACAATTCTTGCTGTGTGCGGGGTGATAACCTGGGTAACGATTTTGCCAGTCCTGTCTCCATAGCCGCCGTGCCTGCTCTGAAATTCGATGACAACACTCCAGCAGTAAGGGCAGCGCAATGTAAGCACGTCAGCGACGACCATGTTCTCGCCGTCCCACTTATATGTCGGAGCATTTGCGAGGAATTCTTTTGCAGTTTCGACAGCCTTTTCTTTTGTGTAGAGTCGAGAAATCTCTGGCAGCTGGATGCATCCGACTGCCAATACTCCAACTATTAAAATATAAATTATTTTTTCCATGCCGTCTTTTTTTCGCTGCATAGGATAAATTTTATTACTTTGCAGCTAATATATAAATGATGAAAGTTTTGGGAGTAGATATCCTCGCAGGTTCAGTTGAATCAAAAACCCAGCCGAAGTATTCTCTTGTTCTGCTCGAGGGCGGAGAAATCCGCAGGAGTGAGGAAGTTACCAGGTACGAAATGCTCAGAATGATAAGGGACATTAAACCTGATAGAATAGCCTGCGATAATGTTTTCGAGCTCTTTTCCAAGGATAGAGCAAGAAAGTTCTTCTTTACCCTGCCCCAGAACACGCAGTTGGTGCAGGTTACGGGCAGCCCAACAGCTCCCGAGCCTCTGCACATAGTTGCGAAGAGGAACGGAATTCACCTGACTTCGAGAGCTGGTTCTATGGAGGAAGCGCTTGCATGTGCCAGGCTTGCTTACTTGAATGTAGGATTTATAGTCAGTGCTTTCGAGGACGAATGCAGGATACTCGTCACCAGGGCGAGGAGCATGGGAAGAGGAGGTCAGAGCCAAGACCGCTACAGAAGAAAGGTGCACAGCGAAGTTGCGCTGAACATAAAAGAGATAAAGCATCTCTTGGATGAGAAAGGGATTAAGTACGAGCTGAGATGCGCAAAAGCAGACTACGGCTGCTCGAGGGGAGAATTTCGAGTCTGCTGCCCCAAGTCAGAGCTGCGGGGCATAAGGCAGAGGAAGGGTCCAGACGTTCAGATAAAAATTCTGCCAGTGGAGAAGAAAAAATTAGAATTCACATCTCTTGCACCGAGAGATAAGAGCGTTATTCTGGGCATAGACCCGGGAACAACTACGGCACTTGCAGTCGTGGATTTGGATGGCAAATTACTCGAAGTATTCAGCTCTCGGAATTTTTCTTTCAGCAAGGTTCTTTCTTTCACGACCAACTATGATATAGCTATAGTTGCGAGCGATGTTGCACCGGCTCCGAAGTTTGTGGAAAAGGTTTCCTCTTCGTTGAACTCTGTTTTATTCGCTCCTGCCCAGCCGCTGAGCGTGGCAGATAAGGTTGCAATAGTTAATGAGAAATTCTCCAGGTCTTCGTATGCAAATCCGCACGAGAGGGATGCGCTTGCGGCTGCAGTAAAGGCATACAGCAACTACAGAAATACGCTGGAGCAAGTTGACAAAAAGCTCGAGGAGCTGCGGCTAACCAAGCTAAAGAGCGAAGTCAGAAAACTTGTTCTGAAAGGCGAAAGCGTGGAGGGGGCAATAGCCAGGCTTACCAGGCGCAGGGAAGAGGTCAAGAAGGAGGAAAAGCCGGAGGCTATTCCAGACGAGCACCGCAGAATAATAAAAACTCTGAGAGACGAGATTCAAATTTTGAAAGAGGATAGGGAAGAGCTTCAGAAAGCGTTGAGAGAGAGCAGGCAAAAGATAGCAGAACTCGAGAGGAAGCTGGCATACGTAACTACCCAAGAGTCCAGAATAATGAGGAGGGAAAGAGAGATTGCCTACCGGGAGAAAGAAATTCAGGCACTTAAATTTAGACTTTATGAAGAGAAAATGCTCAGGGAAAATCTCCAGAAAAAATTGAACGAGCTCCAGAGGATAAACTTGCTTGAGTCGTCTGGCAATTTGAGCCTGCTTAAGGTAATCCCTCAGTTTACGAAAGAAAAAATTTTTGGAGTTAGGGATGTGATTAAAAGCGGCGACATGCTTTATATCTTAGACGCAAGCGGAGGAGGCGGCTCAACTGCAGAGAAGCTTTTGGAGCTGAATCCAAGAGCAATAGTTGCAGACAAAGAAAAAATGTCTCATCCGGCCAGAGAAGTTTTTAAAGATGCGATAATAATCTCGCCAGATAGATTAAAAATAAATCTAATCGAAAATTTCGGCATAGTCGAGAGCAACGCTCTGGAAGAAGAAATAAAAAAAGAGAGAGAAAGAATGAAAATTGAAAGTGCAGTAAGAAGAGAGAAATTGTTGGAAAGCATTATCGAGGAGTATAGGCAAAGGAGAAAAGGGGTGGCTAAATGAGGCGAAGAGCTTATAAACAACAACTACACAGGAAATACAAGGAGGTAGAGAGATGGTCTATGTCGTGAATGGTTTGGAATACCTGGGTACAAAGCTGAAAACCGGAGCTGAAAAGAAGAGATTTGTAACTTTGAAGAAAAGCGGCACAATGCCGAGCAAGGACGAGGTTGTTGCACTAGCCAAGAAAAACCCGAAGGTAAAGAAAGTTTGGGTAATGCAAATCGAGGGCAACAAGTGGAAGAAAGCAATGAATGTGATAAATCTCTAAGCCGGCATAGCATACGGCTATCTCAAGCTTTAATAGGCGTTGCATTTGGCGCTGTGCTTTCGCTGGCGAACTTGCAGTGGTTTATCTGACCACATAGCATTAAGTCTGCGTAAATGCTATGTGGTGCTAGTTCCGTTACACTTCACTAGTGGCAATGTTTATAATCGGCGTCTGGATAGGGGACTGGTTGGAAGCCAAGATAAAAAGAGGAAGTTCGGGATAGAGCGGAATACCGTCAGGTAGGCGTCAAGCGATTCGGTCTTCCGCAATAGCGAAGCTAGTGCGCAAGACCTGCGCTCTTGCTCACGCAAGGAAGATGGCATTTCTCGCCAGCTTCCTATCGGAAATCTTGCTTACGCAATGCTACTCTATCATTCTTATTATATCTGCCTTTGTTATTATCCCCACAACCTTGCCTCTTTCCACGACCAGAACCGCAGGATTTACCTCCACCATCTTTGAAACTGTCTTAATGTCTGTGTTCTTGCTTATAGTTGGGAATCCGTCGTTCATTATCTCTTCGATTCTTTTGACAGGAATTTTTGATATATCTTTTCCTGAAGAAATCTCCTTCACAACTCTGGCTTCTGAAATGCTCCCAACCTGCGCATTATTTTCTAGTACCGGCAGCTGGGAAATTTCGTACTTCTCCATTAACTTGTTTGCAGTTCCTATCGTGTCGTTGGGCTTTACGTGAATAACTGGAGACTTCATTATATCAACTGCACAGAGCTCTTTCTTTACCTCCCCGGCTTTAAGCGCATCCAATATTTTCTTGAGAGTCGAAGTTCTCGGGTCTATGTCTCCGGCTTCAATTCTTGCTATAAGAGACTGGCTGACCTTAGCTTTTGCAGCAAGCTCTGTCTGCGTTAATCCTGCTCTCAACCTGTAGTTGCGTAAATCTTCAGGACTCGGTATCTCGTACATCTCACTTTGCTTCTTTCTCTTTCAGCTTCTTTTCTGCAGCTTTGGCAACCGCATCTTTCAAACCCCAGCCTATCGCAATTCCGAGACCAACACCAACACCTATAGCTATTCCATACGCAATTGGAGTTATCAGAGCGTATATTATCGTCGTCTTTATCTTGAACTGGTCGAGCGCCATGACGAGTATCATGAGATACAGCGAGATTCTTATCACGAAGGTTACGGCATTTATATACTCAATTTTCAGCTCTTTTGTCGTAGTTTTGATGAACCCTACGATAAAATCAACTGCAATCAAGCCGCCGAGCAGTATTATAATCCCTGCGACCAGGTTCGGAATATACAGCAGGGCATCCCTCAGAAATGCGGTTAGAAACTCTATGTTGAGAATATTTACCGCTGCCATCAGAGCAACTGCATAAATGAACCATCTTATCATCAGATCAGAAATACCGACTAACTGCACTCCGCTTTTTTCAATATACTCCCCAACAACCGTTTTCCTTATTAATTCGTTTAATCCGGCCTTGTCCAGTGCATCGGATATTGCCCTTCCGAAAACTCTGCCGACGTACAATCCAACTAACAGCACTGCCAAAGCAGCAATTATTTTTAGAATATACATTGCAGCGTCGGCTACCGCTCTTCCAGCAGTAGCGTCCAGGAATGAAATCATATCTACCATATAGCAACCTCCTTGTTTGAAATAATGCAAAACCAGAATATAAAGCTTATTATGCTGGAATCAGAGCTATCCTGTCCTTTACAATATTCTTGAGAACATTCTTTTTCTTTTCTCCGCTTCTTGCTACGGTTCGAATTTCTTTCTCGTCTATGCCAAACAGTTCTTTTATTCGCTCGCATTTTTCTTCGTTGATTTCCAGCAAAGCTTCCTCGCATTCATATTCTTTCAGGATTTCCTTCGGAAATTCCTCACAAATTAAAATCACTTCCCTCGAATTTCGCAGACCAAAAATCTCTATGGCTTTTTTTATCTGCCTCTGGGCGCTTGCCCTTGCCAGAACTTCTATAAAAAAATCATTGCTGAAATTCTCCCCCCGCTTGAACGCTTTTTCAGCCTGCGAAATTGCAAATTCGATGTGCTCCCTGCCAGCCACGAAGCGAGAGTCGATTATCTGCACGTCTTTGTATTTCTTCAGAACTTCCTTGTTTAGTGGTTTTTTGCATTTGAGAGGAAGGATTTTCATTTCGAATCCACTCGTCGAACTTGCTATCGCATTCGCTTCGTAGAAGCGAGAGCACGAGTATCGCTCATGCTTTCGTTCTTTCGGAACGAGTGCTTCGTTCTCCTCCTGTCTTCACCCTTGGTTGCAGTTCGCTTCGCTCACTGTTTTCCCCAGCGTAAGCTGGGCGCAAGACTCACGGACTTGCTCACGCAAGCGTAAGCTGGGCGCAATACCTTTGCGCTTCCGACAGGAAGATTGGCAAACCCGCCAGCTTCCTTGCGGAAATCTTGCTTGCGCAAGGGCTTTTTTTAAAAGGGCTCATTTACATTCTCGCCCCTTTCAGTGCGTCTTTGCACCCGCACTCCCGCTCTTCCGGAATATTATTTATTACCTCGACCAAAATCTTCTTCAGATTTTCTTGATTTTTCTTTACGACGTCTTTCACTTCTGTAGCTGTGAGCTTCTTCTTGGCTATGCCTGCAGCGAAGTTGGTTACTGTGCATATTGCAGCATAACAAATCTCAGCCTCTCTTGCCAGAGTTACTTCTGGCACGCCAGTCATTCCAACGATGTCGCACCCGAGTTTGTGGAGTACTCTAATCTCTGCAGGCGTTTCGAATCTGGGACCTTGAGTGCAGGCATAGACTGCACTGCTGAAGACTTTTCCTGCGATTTTCCCACTAGCTGTCGCTAGGGCTTTCCTTAACTCTGGGCAGTATGGTTCAGAAACATCTATGTGAACTACTTCCTTGTCGTAAAAAGTAGAATCTCTGCCTTTAGCGAAGTCTATGAAGTCGTGAGGTATAACAATGTTTCCGGGAGCAAGTCTTTTGTTGATTGCACCAACAGAATTGGTCGAGATTATCCTTTCAGCCTTGAGCATTTTGAGAGCAAATATATTAGCCCTGTAGTTGACTTTGTGGGGCGGTAAAGCATGATTTTTTCCATGCCTCGGCAGAAATAGTATCTCATTTCCCAGCAGCTCTCCGACAGCGATTTCTGGAGAGCTTCCGTACGGAGTTTTTATTATCCTCCTCCCGAGCTCTTTAAAAATTTTCGGGTCATAAATTCCAGTTCCGCCTATGACTGCGATGCCCATCTCAAGCAGCCCTCGTCACCTTGCTTGCCTTCCATTTAGAGCGTATGTACAGGAAGCCGAGCATCGAGAGCACCAAGCCAGAGGTTATCCACGTTGCTAGCTCAACGTTGTTTATTTCCCCGATCAGAAACTGGCTAGCTGCACTTATGGTTACCCCGAAGGCTACTACAAACACCATCATTACCATATACTTCCATGCCCCCTGCTTCTCGAGTACAGCGTCTATGCTCTTGCCAATTAGAGCAACGATAGCTGCGAAACTCAGAAAATTAATTGCGCCCGAAGAGAATACCGGCACTGCCTCTCTAATGCTGCGGAATGCGATACCTCTGCCCACAACTTCGTCGTATCCTACAGCTATTCCGACAACAGCTATAAGTATCGAGACTACATAGGTGAAGAAGCTTATTTTCCCAGTAGCCACGGAGGACCTGAATTCTTCAAATATTCTCTGCACCGTACCTTCCAAACCAAATCCCTTTATCACCAAGAATACGCCGACTGTGCCGGCAATTAGCCTCCAGCTCGCCGCCCCGAGCAGCATGTACAGTATTGCAGCAATTCCGGGCACACCTATCAGGAGCTTGGCAAGTTTCGGGTCGCTAACGATATCTCTAAGAAAATCTTGAATGACGTAGTAGGTGCTCTCAAGTTTCTCAGCCTGCCTTACTATAACCCTCTTCACAGCTATCACATTCGTTTTCGACTGGACTATCGGCAGGAGATACTCATCTTCTGCGCCGTCAGTTACGACAATAACTCCATCCGGCTTATTTTTTTCAAGAGCGTCATCAAGCTGTCTGGAAATTTTGGTATCGGATTCAACGCCGAGATTTTCGCTTCCAACGAGGGCAACGACCTCTACCTCTCTTCCCTCTTTCTTAAAGTAGTCTCCCACTTTTATGGCTTCGAAAAGAGCATTGGTGTCTGATTCGCTCGGGTCTGCCAAGCCGAGCCTTAAAGCTACATCCAGCAATTTCTCTCTTCCGTAGATAGGACCGTCTTCGCCAATTTTCCTGAAAATGTCAGCATCCCTGTCGATGCAGATTACCAGTATTTTGTTATACTCCATAATTACACCAGGTTGAATCTTCTCAGCAGATATATATCTTCCAGTGTTAGCTTCTCTCCTTTTTTGAATCTCCCATAAACGCTTTTGGCTTCTTCCTTTAATTCTCTATCGCTTTTTGGCTTTAGCTCAGTTTCAGCTTCCACCCTCTTAATACTTTTCTCAAGTTCTTTAATCTTCAGCACGCAAGAGTTCAGTTCCTCATTCAGCTTGTCCAGCGCAGGGTCTATTTCCTTTCTCTTGCTGTTCAGTTCGTCTATTTTGGCTTCTGCTTCCTTAATTTCTGCAACCGCCTGCAAGAATTTTTCATGCTGCTGCTGGGATTCCTTGGATAATTTTAAAATTTCCTCGTGCACTTTTCTTGAGCTGCTTTTATGCCTGTCGATTTCTTTTGAAAGTTCTATCAGCTCCTTGTACCCTTTCAGCTCCTGATTTAGCTTTTTAATTCTGTCTACGAGAGCATCTTCCTTTTTGATTTCCATTACGCTTGTCTGAAGCTTCCATTCCAGAGCGTCTATTTCTTTCTGGATTTTCTCGTAGTCCCCCTTTGGAGCACTTTCCTTGAGCTTTTTGTATTTTGCAACCAGAGCTTTTACGTGCTCATTCATTTTTTCCCTTTCTTCTTTTAACTTTTTAACCTCCCAGTTGAGCTCGTCCCTGAGCTTTTTGGATTCGTTCGCTTTCTTGTTTTTTGTCTTTATTTTCTGTATCAATTCTCTCTTTTTATTTCCGAGCTCTCCGAGGGCTGCCTTCTTCTCAACAATGTCCCTCTTCATGTCCTGCATTCTCAGCTCGAGCATGTCTCCCTCCCTTATCATCGCCTCCATGTCGAGCTCTCCAAAAATATAGGGGAGGATTCTGGTAAGGTCTTTCTCGTATATTATAACGTCTGCTGCCTTGCCGGGCGCCGGCTTCGAATTAAATGCCATGCACAGTCCTGCTTTTTCGAAAGCTGATAGGTCATTTGCACTGGAGACTACTGCGCTGTCTCGCAGCGAAACGCCAGCTTTCTTTACTATCTTCTCAAATGCCTTGGTTCTGGAGTCTTCACCGGTTAGCGGTCCGGAAATCTCGTTGGTAATCGAGTAGTCCAAGCCCAGCTCTTTCTTTATCGTGTCCGCAACCGCACTATTTCCGCTGATTATGCCTGTTTTTATTCCCCTCTCCTTTAGCTTTGCAATCGTCTCCTTTGCTCCTTCCATTATCAACGTGCCGTCAAGGTCGAACAGAACTAACTTCATGCGCTACACCTAAAAGAATTCATAGTATTTATATGCTTCCTCCTTATCAAAGCAGAATTTTACTTTTTTAAAGTTATTCTTCATCTCAATAACATCTCTCCTAACCTTTGCGATATCTTTATCGATTATCACTCTCTTAAAGAGCCCGGCTATCTCTTCCATCTCCTTTTCTTTCATCCCGACCCTCGTCAGTTCCTGGGTTCCGAGCCTGATTCCAGAGGGATTTTTGACATTGGTTATATCATCCCACGGCAGCAGATTCTTATTTATAAGTATATTTGCCTTTTCGAGAGTTTCCGCAACCTTGCTGCCACCACCATTCTTTGAAACGTCCACAACTACGTGGTGCGATTGCGTGAATTCTTTTTTCTCGCACAGCACATTAAAGCCGAAGTTGTGCAGAGAGTGTGCAAGTGCCTTTGAATTTTTAATCATCTGCTTTGCATACGCCTCGCCGAAGTCCAGCATTTCTGCAAGAGTGACAGCGAGTCCTGCCAGGTGATGCAGGTGGTGATTCGAAACCAAGCCTGGAAAAACTGCCCTGCTTATCTTTTTGCTGTATTCTTCCTTTGAAAGTATCAATCCTCCCTGAGGACCAGGAAGTGTTTTGTGCCGTGAGCTGGTAACTATGTCTGCGCCCTCTCTCAGCGGGTCCTGAAACTGCTTTCCTGCGATTAAACCCAGAACATGCGCAGCATCGTAAACAATCGCAGCACCTGCTTCGTTTGCGGCTTCTCTCAGCTCCTTCACAGGATGCGGGAATAGAAACACGCTTGCCCCGAAAAGCAGTATTTTTGGCTTCACTTCCCTGATTTTTTCAATGCTTTTTTCAACGTCTATGTTCATAGCTTCGCTGTCGAAAGGGAAGGATTTTACCTTAAGGCCTCTTACCCCTGCTGCGCTTAACTCGGCATGGCTTATGTGACCGCCGTGCGGCACCTGCAGAGCCATCATCGTATCCCCCGGCTGCGCAAGCGCAGAGTAAGCTGCGAGGTTTGCGACCGTGCCTGAAGTAGGGAGCACATTCACATATTCTGCTCTGAAAAGTTTTTTTGCCAGTTTTACTGCAATAATTTCAACTTCGTCTATGTACTTGCATCCCTGGTAAAGCCTTTTCCCCGGAGCACCCTCGGCATAGCGATGCCCGAAGTCACAGGCAGTAACTTCTCTAACAAGCCCACTCGAAACATTTTCACTCGCTATCATAGTTAGGCACTCCCCCATCCATTTGTGGTGCTTCTTTGCCGCTTCTCTCACCTTCAGGGCATGCTTTTTAAAGCTCATTCCATTTCCTCTCCAAAAAAAATCAGCATAAGAGTATATTAATTTTGCTTGCCGCTTTTTTAAGCCTGTTCATTATCGCAAGTCCGATTCCTTTTTCCTCAAAGTTTTCTGAAATTATTACGTCCACGCCTTCTTCATCGAGTTTTCTTAAAGCATTGAATAAATTTCTCGCAACCTCTCGCAGGTTTTTTCTGCTTCCAACGACTTCGACTATTCCGCTGTACATCCGGGCATTTTCCCTCGTCGCCAAAATACCTATTTTTTTTCCTGACAGTTTCCTAACAATCTCTGGAATCTTCTCTGCATCTAATAAGATTAACTCCGCTTTTGGAGCATAGTGGCGGTATTTCATCCCGGGAGAGCGGGGTTTTCCAAGCGGAATGGACTGCTTTTCAACTTTTCCAAGCGCTCTTTTGAGTTCTTCAAAAGTGACACCGCCAGGTCTCAGAATAGCCGGCACAGAAGCAGTTAAATCTAACACCGTTGATTCCAGTCCTATATTCGCTGCACCGCCGTCGATTACTGCATCGATTTTTCCCTTTAAATCCTGCATCACGTGCTTCGCACTTGTCGGACTCGGCCTGCCTGAGATGTTTGCGCTCGGCGCTGCGATAGGAACGCCAGATGCAGAGATTAGACCAAGCGCAGTTTTATTGTCCGGCATTCTTATCGCAACTGTATCCAGACCTGCGGTTGTCACGCCCGGCAGTACTTCTGACTTTTTTAAAATCAGAGTTAAAGGACCTGGCCAGAATCTCTCAGCCAGAATTTTTGCTTTCTCTGGAACTTCTTTTGCAAGTTTTTTCAGCTCTTCTTTTTTTGCGATGTGCACTATTACCGGATTATCCAGGGGTCTCCCTTTAACTTCAAAAATTTTCTCAACCGCTTCAACATCTAAGGCGTTTGCTCCAAGCCCGTACACTGTCTCAGTCGGGAATGCGACGAGACCGCCTCTTCTTATAATCCCTGCAGCAGTTTGAATTTTTCTCTTGCTCGGTCTCCGGGGGTTTACTTTTAAGAGAATTGTCTCCATGTTCTTTTCTTGATAAGATTAATATTTAAAGATGCTCAATAGCGAAGCTAGTGCGTTAGACCCGCGCTCTTGCTTACGCAAAGCATGAAGCATGAAAAAAGAGAAGAAAGAAAGGTTGGAGAAGGAGAGAAAATATAGAGAAGTAGTGAAAAGATACAGGACATTAAACTTCCTTGGATTCATTTTTATAACAGCAGGCTTAATCTTGACTTTCTTTGAGCAGCCCGCAGGCCACCTATTTATTTCTGTAGGCATTGCAATGGCCGTGGCTTTCCTCTTCTTCTCTATTTACTCTCTGATAAAAAAGCGTGGAATGCGGTGAAAGCGTCTGCCCGAACCAGATACACGCTGTTAGGCGGCATTGCAGCTTTATACTCTTTCATAGACCTTTAGAAATTCCTCTCTTGGTATTCCGGCTTGTCTGCAAATCGTTCTTAAAGTAGAGCCTTTTATCTTCTTGTGATTTGGCATGGTTAAAGGCGTTTTGCTGCCATCTGGATTTTCTCTAACCATTGAAATATGGTTTCCCACTCTTACGACTTTAAATCCCAGAATTTCAAAAGTCTTTATAACTTTCCGTTTTGGCGCATCCTTCGGAAACTTCATCACATCGCCACTTCTGCAATGAAGGTTTCTATGATCTCTCCCGTTTCAAAAGCCTCTTTTCCAAAAGTTTCTATGTGAAACTTGATAGCAGATTTCACATCCGCGAGCGCTTCCTCGTAAGTATCACCTTCTCCAACCACCACACCCTTTAATCCCAGAGGATATGCCACATAGCCTTCAGGATGTTTTTCAACGATTATTTTTATTTGTCTCATTTTCTCACCGATCTTTTATTTGATTTCAGCTTTATAAAGGATATAATTAACCTCGGCAATGGCGCCTAACGGCTGAGCGTATCTGAAGTTCCGACCGCAGGGAGGAATTTGGGCGGAGTGCCGAAGGCACGAAGCCAGATATGCTCTGTTATATGAAGTTGCCCCCATTTCCTTTTCACTGCTTCTTATCTGATTATTGTTGTCTGTTTAATATTATATTACTCCAACCTTCCAAGCTACGATCGCCTATTTCGTACTTTTTGAGTGATTGAATTTGTACTCTCAATTCTTCAGTTGAGAATTTTATTAATGAAGTAATAAGCGGACTAATAGCTTTTTGCCTTGATTTAGCACGAACTTCTTGCAACCCCAAGCGTCTTGCAAATTCGTTAATGTCTCTTAGGGATGGTAAAACTGTCTTTGCAACTAAGTCGGTATAAAAGTTCATTAATAGTTGGTACTTTCCAAGATCTACGCCTTCAAGAGTAATTAGCGCCCTCGGAATCGATTGCCCTTGTTTTGGTCTTGTCTCTCGTGTCGTTTTTGGAATAGTTCGGGCTATCTTCGCAACCTCTGTTAGAATAAGTGGCAGGCGTTGTCTCATTTCTGGTGATGAAATAGATTCTGCAAGCAACTCAAAAGGTTCAGGACCGTATTTTTTTAGCAATTTTACTATATCGACCAACAAATCTAGTTCTTGCTTTTTTCTCATAGACCTATCCTTCCCGCAAATTCCTCAGCAAATGCATGAAATTTACTAGCTTGAGACGACCTTGCATAAGATGTGCTAAAAATTGGGCGTCCTTCTCGAGCTCCTTTTGGATATGAACGCGAGTAGCTGACTTCAGCGTTAAAAACGTACCATCCATGCTTTGAGGCTATACTTTTTACCTCGTTCTTGGACTTAACCTCCTCCGGAACGTATCCTGATGTATGATTGAAAACTATCCCAGCAAGATCTAAATTGTGATCTCCATAAGGGCCGACCTTGAATTCTTCCATAGAACGTACTAGTAGTGGAAGGCCTATCGAAGATAGATACTCTGGCTTGACGGGAACAAGTAAGTAATCACTTGCCAGATAGGCTGCTGTAGTTAAAACGGACTCAGTCGGTGCACAATCCTGCAGAATAAGATCATACTCATTTTCAATCTTTGAAATGAGTTTTGCAAGGAGACTCTCCTTCTGCCCAGGATTTCGCAATGAATATGCCAGCTCTAAACGAGAGGGAATCAGATCGATACAACTGCCATCAGAATATGAAACAACATTGTAGAGCACCGATTTTGGAAGTAGCGGTATTGGTTTACTTTTGCCTGGCGTGTGTGTAAGCTGTTCGAATACATCCCAAACTGTAGGAATGTTTTTCTTAAGAATATCTTCATATTTGCGGACTCCAATAAGGTACTGACTCGCATTGAATTGTGGATCTAGGTCAACAACCAATACTTTCTTGTTCCATTTGGACAGCCCAGCAAACTGCCAAGCTAGATTGACAGCCAATGTAGATTTTCCTACACCGCCTTTCATGTTGATTAACGAAACTTTCTTAGCCATGTTTAATCACCTCCTATATTGTAATACCTTGCGATTATATTTGCTTTTTGTTTAACGCGGGCAATTTCATATAACTCCTTATATACGAACATGGTTCGCCTATCCTGCCGGTTTATATACGAACTTCGCACTGTCTCCTTAAGGAGCGAAGTTTATATTCAATTAAAAATAAAGAAAGCTCTATGGAAATGATAGGCAAGGGCGCAGAGGCGAACATTTACTTGCAGGAGGGCAGGGTAATCAAGGAGAGGATTTCCAAGGCTTACAGGGTAAAAGAATTAGACGAAGCGCTCAGAAAGACGAGAACCAAAAGGGAGGCTAAATTAATCTCTCTTGCGAGAAGAGCAGGTGTCCCAACGCCTTTTATCCTGGACGTAAATAATCCAGATACCACCGTCGAAATGAGCTTTGTTAGGGGCATACAGGTGAAAAAACTGCTGAACAAAGCATCAAAAAAAGATAGAGAGCGAATTTGCAGGGAAATTGGCAGAAGCGCTGGAAAACTGCACGGTAATAATATAATTCACGGCGATTTGACAACTTCTAATATGATTCTCGCAGACAACAGGATTTACTTCATAGATTTCGGTCTCGGAGAAGTAAGCGAGGCAGTCGAGGATAAGGGAGTAGATTTGCTGGTATTTAAAAAATCGTTGCGTTCTACACACTATAAATTCGAGAATGAGTGTTTCAAAGCTTTTGTTAACGGTTACTCCAAAGAATATAGAGCGTGCAAAAACGTTCTGGAGAGATTAAAAATAATAGAGCTGAGGGGGAGATATTTCGCCGAGCGGTTTTAGTAAGTGCATACGATGGCACTGCCTGCATGCAGCTCAAAGTATGGGCAGGGTTTCATGCATTCTTTTATCTCAACTTCACTCCTCTTCCAGGGACACTCGACAGAGCTGTTTTTGATTGAAATACTCCTTCTGGGGTGACCTTCTTTGAACCACTTAAGAGAAGGTGCTGTAGACTCGTAGGTGTTCTTGTTCACCTGCTTTATGTACTTCAGTGCTTGCAATATCAATAGCGCCCTTGCGACAACGGTCTTTTTCAACGGAACCTGCTTGTAGAGATCCTTCTCCCTGAAGATTGGGGGTAGGGTATAGAGATATTTCTTTACGCTTTCTACCTCTTCCTTGGATATGGAGGGGTTGTTTTTCCGTAAAAGCACATATTTGGTGTTAGTTCTCAAAATTACTCCTTTTTCAAATTCTAGTAAATCCCCATTCAATTTTGAGAGCTTTTCATCTATTTTAGACAGCTTTCTTTCTAATTCTTCTTTTGCTTTCACTAAACCTTTTATCCTCTGTATGCTGATTTTCATCAATTAATCTTTCAAAATTACCGTCAAAAAACCAAAAAATTTATGTTTTAGGAAAAAAAAGCAGAGCCATGGTCTACTTCATAACCTCGAGTATGCACAAATATCTGGAAACAAGGGAAATATTTAGAAGCCACGGGCTTGAATTAGGGAGAATATCCAAAAATTACACAGAAATACAGGCAGATACCCTTGAAGAAGTAGTAAAAGAGGCTCTCAAGCGCATAAACAGGAAAAAAGTATTTATTGAGGATGCCGGTATTTTTATAAAAGCCCTAAAGGGCTTCCCTGGCGTTTACTCACGCTACATCGAGGACACAATCGGAAATCAGGGAATTTTAAGATTGATGCGTGATGTTAAAAAGCGCAGTGCTATCTTCAAGTCAGTCGTGGGCTACAGAGACGCTGAAATAAAGCTCTTCAAGGGCGAAGTTTTCGGCAGCATAGCCTTCGAAGAGAGAGGCAGCAGGGGCTTCGGCTACGACCCCATATTCATACCAAAAGGTTATAATAAGACCTTTGCAGAGGATTATGAGCTGAAGCAGAGAATTTCGCACAGGAGAAAAGCAGTAGAAAAACTTGCAAAATTTCTCAGCACTTCGGCATCAAGCTTTTCACAATAGCAGGTACGGATGATGCCTCGTGCCGAGACCTACCGCTACACTTGCCGAAGGCAAGTGGTAGAAAAGCGGTCAAGAGCGAGTGAGCAACGAGTGAAACGAGTTGTGAACGAGGGATTGAAAATGGCAAGGATGCATTCAGGTAAGAGAGGCAAATCAGGTTCGACAAGACCTTACAGAACCTCGCCCCCGGAGTGGGTAGAGTATCAACCGCAGGAGCTGGAAAGTCTCATAGTCAAACTTGCGAAGAAGGGCGAGAATCCGAGCGTAATTGGTGCAATATTAAGAGACCAGTACGGCATACCAAATGTGAAGTTGCTCACAAAAAAGAGGATAACCGAAATTTTGGATAAAAAGGCAAAAAGAGAGATACCAGAGGATTTGATGAATTTAATTAAAAAAGCAGTAAATTTGGAGAAGCACCACATAGCAAAGCCTCAGGATATGACTGCCAAGCGGGGCACGCAGTTAGCTGAATCAAAAATAAAGAGGCTTGCGAAGTACTACGTAAGGGAAGGCAAATTACCTGCTGGCTGGCGGTACGACCTTGCAAAAGCCAAGCTGCTGGTGAAATAGCGATGCCGGCTCCAAAACAAATGCTCAGGGAGTTTGAGGAAGCTTCAAAAGTTTTGAAAGAATTAATTGAGAAAGGCAAGGTTGTTAGACTAATAACCCACAACGATGCAGACGGGCTTAGTGCTGGAGCAATACTCCACAAGAGCCTGATTAGGGAAAACTGTGCAGTGCATACGAGAAGCGTTAAGCAGCTTGACGAGGGAGCAATAAAAGATGCTTCGGCAAATAGCCAGGAAGTCATCATAATCGCAGACTCTGGCAGCGGGCAGCTGGAGGAGATAAAGGAGCACCTGCTTGAGAAGTACCACGTAATAGTTTTAGACCACCACCAGCCTAAGGAAATAAAGCATGAAAATTTATTCCACATAAATCCCCACAACCACGGCATTGATGGAGCCAGAGAAATCAGCGGTGCAGGAATGGCGTATTTATTTTCTAAGGCGGTAAATCCAAGCAATGTGGATTTATCGCCGTTGGCAGTCGTAGGTGCGCTGGGAGATATTCAGGATGCTGGCGGCGAGCTTGTCGGGCTGAACAGAGATATACTTGAAGACGGGGTAAAGGCAGGGGTTTTAAAGGCTGAGAAGGATTTACGCTTGTTTGGAAGGCAGACGAGACCGCTGTACAAGGCGATAGAATATACAACAGAACCGTTCGTCCCGGGCTTGAGCGGAAGCGAGTCAGCATGCGTGCAGTTTCTCAACGACCTCGACATACCTGTTAAAAAAAATGATAAATTTACGATGCTTGCGGACTTGGACAAAGATGAAAGGCAGAGGCTGGCAACTGCGCTAATACTCAAGATGATCGAATACAAAGTTCCTCCAAAATTTGCAGAGAGCATAGTAGGCGAGGTTTACACTCTGCTGAATGAAGAGAAGAGGACCCCTCTCAGAGATGCAAGAGAATTTGCAACTCTCCTCAACGGCTGCGGCAAGCACGATAAAAACGGCATCGGTATTGCGGTCTGCTTGGGAGAGAGAGGCGAGCTTTATCAGAAATCACTCGAAATGCTCAAAGAGCACAAGGGCTATCTGTTCTTCTGCTACAACTGGATTTCCAAGAACATAGGCAGAATCAAGGATGCAGAAGTTTTATACTACCTCTATGCAAATAATGAAATCAACGAAAGCGTTTTAGGCACAGTAGCTTCGATGATTCTAAATTCAAGAATACTAACGCCCATAAAGCCGATTATTGCATTCTCTGAAACAGAAGACGGTGCAATCAAGGTATCTGCGAGGGGCACGAGAGAGCTGATAGAGAGGGGTTTAAATCTGGGCAAGGTAATGCTGTATGCTTCTGAAAAGACTGGCGGCGAGGGCGGAGGTCACGATATCGCTGCCGGAGCAAAAATCGAGAAGGGGAAAGAGGAGGAGTTCCTGAGGCATGCAAAAGAGGAAATAAAAAGGCAGTTGCATGAATAGCGAAGCTAGTGCGCAAGACTTACGCTCTTGCTTACGCAAGGCGAAAGCTAAAATTGAGTTTAGATATAAGGACGCAAAAACAGCGCAGAAAATTTCTTATTTGTTA
The DNA here is from genome assembly GCA_043820925.1 of Methanobacteriota archaeon. Classification (GTDB taxonomy): domain Archaea; phylum Hydrothermarchaeota; class Hydrothermarchaeia; order Hydrothermarchaeales; family JACRDW01; genus JACRDW01. The sequence continues at coordinate 16,883 of JBDRDL010000038.1, forward strand.
GAAGTCGACAATAAAATACCGAAGGTAGGCGCAACACCATTGCGGCTTGCTATCGCAATTGCTCCTAAAAAAATAAAAACAGAAAGCAGGGGCAACAGAGTAATAACGCACATAGAGCACGAGAAATTGGGTACCTTGCTCGCAACAATAGACGACCTGCTGTTCTGCGAGAGATTGATTGAGGATTTGGTATGCTGGACATAAATTTGATTCGGGAGAATCCGGAAATCGTCAAGAATGACTTGAGAAAGCGGGGTAGCTTAGAAAAAATTGCTATAGTTGAAGAGCTGCTCAACTGGGACAGAAAGCGCAGGGGGCTAATAACAAGAACGAATGAGCTGAAGCATCTGCGGAATTTAATTTCGCAGGAGATTTCTAAACTCAAGGCAGAGGGAGAGGATTTTTCTAAAAAACTGAAGGAAATCAAAGAAATTCCGGAAAAAATTAAAGAGTCCGAAGCAGAGATTCAGGAATGCGAAGAAAAGCTCAGGCAGCTGCTGTTCAAGCTTCCAAATATTCTTCACGAATCTGTTCCAGAAGGTAGGGGCGAAGAAGATAACAAAGAAATCAGAAGATGGGGAAAAGCGAGGCGCTTTGAATTTGCAAAGGACCACATAGATTTAAGTCTTGCCCTGGATTTGGTTGACATAGATAGAGCCGGAAAGGCTGCTGGAGCAAGATTTTATTATTTAAAGAACGAGTTGGTGCTGCTCAACTATGCTCTAATAAAATTTGCATTGGATGAAATGCGGGAGAAGAATTTCATTCTCTGGCAGCCCCCCTACATGCTGCGCAGGAGGGGCGTAGAGAGCGCAACCGACTTGTCAGACTTCGAGGACGTTATCTATAAAATCGAGGGCGAAGATTTATACTTACTTGCGACTTCTGAGCACGCCTTGCTTGCGCTGCACATAGACGAGATACTCGACGGAAAAATCCTGCCCCTGAGATACTGCGGAATCTCGCCATGCTTCAGAAAGGAAGCAGGTGCGCACGGCAGGGATACGAAAGGTATTTTTAGAGTACACCAGTTCGAGAAAGTGGAGCAGTTCGTTTTCTGCAAGCCGAGCGAATCCTGGAAGGAGCATGAGAGGTTAATCAGCAATGCAGAGGAGCTTTTCCAGAGTCTGGAGATACCTTACAGGGTTATGAATGTCTGCACGGGCGACATAGGAAGCGTTGCTGCGAAGAAGTACGACATCGAGGCTTGGCTGCCGGGGCAGGGAAAGTACAGGGAAGCCGTCTCCTGCAGCAACTGCACGGATTACCAGGCGAGAAGAGCCAATATAAGGTACCGGGAAGACCCCGGCAAGCCCACGTCGTTCGTGCACACCCTGAACAGCACTTTCGTTGCCACCGAGAGAGCTCTGGTTGCTATCCTTGAAAATTATCAGCGGAAGGACGGAAGCATAAAAATACCTGAAGTCTTAATTCCTTACATGAACGGCATAACCGAAATAAAAGCAAAAAATATATAAAGAGCAGTCCTATAGAGATTTTTATCGTTTACTACGGAGCGAGCGAATGGCTAGGGTAATAAGAAAGAGGAAGAAGATAGACGCCTGGAAGACGAAAACGCTGTACGAGGTTTTCGCTCCAAGGATGTTTGGAGAGGCAAAGATAGGAGAGACTTTAGCAAGCGATGCATCTAGTTTAATTGGCAGAGTGTTAGAGACCACTGTCAGAGATTTGACTAACGATTTTTCAAAGCAGCACATAAAGCTGCGCTTTCAGATAGCTGATGTCAAAGGAGATAAAGCATACACCAAATTTAAAGGTCATTCCCTCTCCAGAGATTACATGAGGAGCCAGATTAGGAGGAAGACAACCAGAGTGGAGAGAGTTACGGACGTGGAGACCAAGGACAACCAAAAGCTCAGAGTCAAGACAATCGCTCTCGCTGTAGGCAGGGCTCAAACAGCGCAGGAGAAGCTGATAAGAAAAATCATGGCGGACAGAGTAGCGAAGGCAGCGAAAAAGCTGAACTTAGACCAGTTTGTGCAAGAAGTCGTTCTCGGAAAGATTTCCTCTGATATGTACAAGGCAGCTAATAAGATTTACCCGCTTAAGAGAGTGGAGGTGAGAAAGGTAAAGATTTTGGAGAAGAAATCCGGGATAGAGATGAAAGAAGTACCTCAAGGTCAGGTGGAAAAATGATGCAATTTGCTTTGCAGCTGCTTCTTTGCATTGCACTGGGGATAATAATCTATAAAAAAGGAATTTTGGATTTCCGAGCAACAGTAGCTGCCGTGATAATGGGTTCAGCTATATTTTACTTTGCAGGCTTTGCATGGTTTCTTTTGCTTGTTGTATTCTTGCTTTTGGGACACTTCTCCACGAAGTATAAATATTCTCAAAAAGTTGCGCTGAGCGTTGCGGAGGGGGGCGAGGGAAGGAGGGGCATTGCTAACGTTCTTGCCAACGGTGCAGTTCCGACTTTCTTAGCGCTACTCTGGCACTTTAATAGCAGCGTTATTTTAGTCCCATCCCTCAAGGCGGGGTATATAGCTGCGGTAGCTACTGTTGCTGGCGATACTCTATCTTCTGAGATAGGAGTTCTGAGCAAAAAAAAGCCGGTTTTAATTACAACCTTCAAAAGAGTGCAGACTGGAACTCACGGAGGCATATCTCTCTTGGGCGAGATAAGCGGAATTTTAGGAGTGCTACTAATAGGTTTGGTGGCATGGACTCTCGGTCTTGCGCCCTTTAAATTTTGCATATTAGCTGCGCTCGTCGGAGGAGTTGTGGGCTTCCATTTCGACAGCCTTCTCGGCGCAGTTCTCGAAAGAAGAAAGCTGATAAGCAATGCAAGCGTAAACTTCTTATCAAGCATTGCTGGAAGTTTAGTCGGGTTAACTATTGCTTTGGGTTTTTGAAGGCAAAAGTTTTAATTACATGTTAGATTAACTTTCTCTTATGAAAGCCCTAATGCTCGTGTGCGATGGGATTGCTGATAGACCTCTCAGGGAATTGAAAGGAAAAACGCCTCTAGAAGTTGCAAAAAAGCAGAACATGGATGCGCTTGCTCGCAGGGGAATAACAGGAATTTTAGACCCGATTGCTCCTGGCATTAGGGTGGGCTCAGATACTACGCATTTAGCTCTTTTAGGTTACAACCCTTATGAAGTCTATACTGGTCGAGGTCCCTTCGAGGCAGCAGGAGTTGGTCTCAAGCTCAGGCAGGGCGATATAGCCTTTAGGTGCAACTTTGCGACAGTCGATAAAAATTTGGTTGTGCTTGACAGAAGGGCGGGGAGGATAAGCAAAGGCACAGACAAACTTGCTAGGGCTATTAATAAGATAAAGATACCGGGAGCAGAGATAATCTTCAAAGAATCAGTAGCCCACCGTGGAGTTCTAATTCTCAGAGGTAAAAAACTGAGCCATAAAGTCTCTGATTCAGACCCGCACATTGCTGGAGAAAAAGTCAGAAAGGCGAGGGCACTGGATGCGTCGCCAGAGGCAAGAAGGACTGCGAGCATAATCAATGCTTTTTCTGAAGAGGTTCACAAAGTTTTGAAAGAACAAAAGGAAAGTGCAAATATGCTTTTGCTTCGTGGCTGCGGCGCAGCTCCTAAATTGAAATCTTTCAGAGAGAAGTATGGCATTTCAGGAGCATGTATGGCTACGACCGGCATTATAAAGGGAATTGCGAGGCTGGCGGGCATGGAGGTAGTAGAGGCGAAGACGGGCTATGATTTAAGAATCAAACAAGGTTTAAAAATTTTAAAAAATTATGATTTCCTTCTCATAAATATAAAAGAGCCTGATGAAGCATCTCACGACCACGACGCAAGGAGAAAAATCCAGCTGATTGGGGAGATTGACATGGCATTAAAGCCTCTTCTTCAATTTTCCAAAGAAAACTACGTCCTGCTATTAAGCGACCACACCACTTCGCTGAGCTACGGAGACCATACTGGCGACTCTGTTCCAGTTGTGCTCTGCGGACCTGAAGTCAGAACAGACGATGTTAAAAAATTCGACGAGCGCAGCGCAGCGAAAGGAGGCTTAGGCAGAATTAGAGGGCAGGATTTAATGCCGCTCTTGCTGGACTTGATGAATAAGTCAGAGAAGTTTGGAGCATGAGCATGGAGCACATTTTCAGAGCCTACGATGTGAGAGGAATCTTCAACAAAGAGCTGACCCCAGATATTGCTGCTAAAATCGGCGCTGCATTTGGCACTTATCTGGACGGCAGAGGAAATGTGCTTATTGCCAGAGACGGTCGAATGAGCAGCGAGATAGTTGAGAGCGCATTTATTGCTGGACTGGCTTCAGCTGGCTGCAACTGCTTTACGACTGGCTTGGTTCCGATACCAACTGCAAACTTTAAGATATGGAAGGGTGGTTATGACACTGGAGCATATATCACAGCCTCGCACAATCCTCCAGAGTACAATGGCGTTAGATTCCGCCACGGCGACGGCTCTGGTTATACGAAGCAGAACGAAGAGATTAAAAAAATTTTTTTAAGCGGCAAGTTCAAACTTGCTGCATGGAATAAGCTTGGCTCAATAAATAAGTTAAATTCAAACGCCACGATACGGGAGTACCTTGATTTTCTGCTTCCAAAATTTAAATTTGAAAAAAAATTAAAAGTTGTTCTGGATTCCGGAAATGGCGTTTCCTCTCTGACGGTTCCGAAAGCTTTTGAAGAGCTCGGCGCAGAAGTTTCGACTCTCAATGCGCAAATAGACGGGACTTTCCCTGGAAGGGATTCTGAACCTTCCGAAGCAAGCCTGGGAGAGCTAAAAAAAGTGGTTACAGCAGAAAAAGCAGATTTCGGTGCAGGCTACGACGGCGATGGAGACAGAGTAATCTTCGTGAACGATAAAGGAAGAGCAGTCCAGACCGAGAAGATTGGGATAATCATTTCCAGAGATATTCTTAAAAATAAAAAGGGAAACATCATCGCAAACATAGAATGCTCCATGATTTTGGAGCGGGAAATAGAAAAGGCCGGGGGCATGCTTAAAAGGGTCAGAGTAGGAGACGTGTTTGTAACTGAGGCTATAAAGAAGCACCAAGCACTTTTTGCCATGGAAACCAGTGCCCACTACTTCATGCCAGAATTTTATTTCTTTGACGACCCGACGCTGATAAGCTTGAAGTTAGCAGAAATACTGTCAAAGTCTGAGAAAAGTCTGTCAGAGATGGCAGACGAGATACCGAGCTATCCAAAAATTATGAAGAATTTTTCCTGTCCGGACGAGATTAAATTCAAAGCAATGAGGCAGATAATCAAAAGTTTCAAGGAGAAGGGCTATAAACTCGACCTAACAGACGGCGCAAAGATAATTTTCGAAGACGGCTGGGCACTGCTCAGAGCCTCGAATACCACGCCCCTGATTAGAGCTACCGTCGAGGCAGAAAATAAAAAGAGGGTAAAGGAGCTTTTAAATTTAGTTGAGAAAGAGTTTATGGAAGCTACAAAGATGGTGAAGCGTGAAAAATCGGTCGAGAACGACTGAAGGAACGAATGGAATGAGTGACTGAAGGAGTGTTCGAAATGAAGGCGATAATTCTTGCAGCAGGTAAAGGAACTCGGCTGGAACCCCTGACAGAAGATACCCCGAAGTGCATGCTTCCTCTGGCAGGCAAGCCTATCATGGAGCACGTTATCAAAGCTGTCAGAAAGGCAGGAATTAGAGAGGCTGTATTAATTGTCGGATGCAAGGAAGAAAAAATAAGAGAATACTTCGGCGACGGCTCTAACTTCGGTATCAAGATTGAATACGCCTCCCAAAAACAGCAGCTCGGCACTGCGCACGCAATCGGTACGATTGAGCTGAACGAGGATTTTCTGGTCCTGAATGGAGACACGCTGATATCAAGCGACTGCATAGACAGCGTGCTTTCTGCGCACAGCGCAGGCACGCAAGACTCGGCAGCCACTCTCGGACTGAAGGAAGTTGAGGAGCCCAGCAATTACGGCGTGGTCAGGCTTGAGAATAGCAGAGTAGTCGAAATAATCGAAAAGCCAAAAGGATATGTTTCAAATTTAGCGAATGCTGGTATCTATGCATTTTCTCCAAAAATTTTCGGGGCAATAAAAAAGACCAAAAAGTCAAAGCGGGGCGAGTACGAGATTACTTCTTCGATTGGCATTTTGATTAAGGAAGGCGAAGTCGTAAGGGGGGTTAAAATTAGAGGCATGTGGAGCGATATAGGAAATCCCTGGAATTATTTAGACTCCAACCGGGAGATGCTGAATGGGATGGAAGAAAGAATCTGGGGCGAAATTGAAGAATTCGTGAAGCGAAAGGGAAAGCTGTACCTGGGGAAGAAGTCGATAATAAAATCAGGCAGCTATATAGAGGGACCGGTTTACATAGGCGACAACTCAATAATAGGTCCGAATGCGTATCTGCGTAGCTTCACTTCTGTATGTGATAACTGCAAAATTGGAAGCGGTGTGGAGGTGAAAAATTCGATAATAATGGACCGGACCAGCGTCTCGCACCTATCGTACATAGGAGATTCAATAATTGGCAAAAATTGCAACTTTGGTGCTGGCACTCTTGTAGGAAATCTGCGCTTGGACGAGGAGAACGTGAAGATGCGAATCCGCAATGAGCTGAAGGATACCGGCAGAAGAAAGTTGGGCTGCGTAGTCGGCGATAACGTTAAAATCGGATTGAACGTTATGATAAATGCAGGGCGCAAAATCGGCAGCAACAGCTTAATCGGCCCAGGAGTCATAGTTTATGATGACATTCCTCCGAATTCTTTCATTCTGCAGAAGCAGGAGCTGAGGAGGAAGTAATAAGCCATTTGCCGGCGTTATGCGAACAAATTTTGCCTGGCGGATAAGAGGATGAAAAATGACTATCAATGACCTTAGGTTCATGCGTATAGCAATTGAGGAAGCAAAAAAATCTAAAAATGCACATGGAAAAGTTCCTATTTACGTTGGGGCTGTTGTTGCCAAAAACGGGAAAATTATAGCCAAGGCTCACAGAGGACAATATGGTTTTGGAGAACATGCAGAGTATACCGCGCTTGAAAGAGTTTTAGAGCATAAAGACAGAGATTACTTAAAGGGAGCAACACTTTATACCACACTTGAACCTTGCGTTATAGGTTCGCATGGTAAAGATGAAAAATATAGGTGGACATTGCATTGATACTCGCTGTTAAAGACGGCAAAAAAGTCTCGCTTTTAACAGTGGACAGGGAAATAAAAAAATGGAGCAAAGATAAAGTAATACCGCGAGGTAGGCGCAATACTATCGTACTTGCTAACGCAATGTGCCCAAAAATTTAAGTATTGCAGAAGCGTATATTCCATTGTGCAGGAAGCTATAGTTGCGGAAGCAAAACCAAAAAAATTTTTGTTTGTTTCTACTCAGGGACTTATCGGCGATTTAGCCTGGCAGGTGAGAAAGGAGGGTAATGAAGTAAAATATGCCATTCACAGTAAAGTTGATAAAGACGTCTGCGACGGTTTTGTCGATAAAGTAGATGACTGGCAGGCAGAGAAGGACTGGGCAGACGTTATCGTATTTGATGACATAGGTTTTGGCGAAGCTGCGGATAAATTGAGGCGCGAAGGAAAACTCGTAGTTGGCGGAAGCGCATACACCGACAAACTCGAAGACGACAGAGATTTCGGCCAGGAGGAGATGAAAAGCGCTGGTTTAAACATCCTTCCAAAGTGGAACTTTACAGATTTTGACGAGGCGATAAAGTTTGTCCGTGAAAATTCCGGGAGATATGTAATCAAGCCAAGCGGCAGGGCACAGGACGAAAAAGAGCTGCTTTTCATAGGACAGGAAGAAGACGGAATAGACATAATCCAGGTTCTCGAGCATTACAGGAAAAACTGGGCAAAGAAGATAAAAATTTTTCAACTGCAGAAGTTCGCCGCTGGAGTTGAAGTGGCAGTCGGCGTTTTCTTCAATGGAAAGGAATTCATAACGCCTGTGAATATAAACTTTGAGCACAAGCGGATGTTTCCTGGAGATATCGGACCTGCCACAGGCGAGATGGGAACATCGATGTTCTGGACCCAGCCGAATGTCCTGTTTAACGAGACAATCGCTAAAATGAAGTCGAAGCTAGCTGAGTGCGGATACGTTGGTTACATAGACATAAACTGCATCGCAAATGCAAGAGGTATCTATCCTCTTGAATTCACGTCGCGTTTTGGTTACCCGACGATAAACATACAGATGGAAGGCGTAACAAGCAACTGGGGCGAGTTTCTCTATGCCCTTGCAAAGGGAGAGCAATACCAGCTAAAAACAAAAAAAGGTTTGCAGGTGGGAGTTGTGATAGCGGTGCCTCCATTCCCTTTTAAAGACAACGACGCTTTTAGGAAGTACTCGGAAGATGCGACGATACTCTTCAAGAAGCCTGTTACAGACGGAATGCACATATGCGATGTAAAGCTAGTCGAGGGTGACTGGAGGCTCGCCGGGGTTTCGGGATATGTGCTTGTGGTTACAGGTTCAGGCGCAACAATGGAAGAGGCGCGCAAGCAGGCTTACCAGCGAATTAAAAATATAATGATTCCAAACATGTTTTATCGAACAGACATAGGTGCTAAGTGGTCAGAAGACGGGGACAAGATGCGTACTTGGGGATATATATAATGTGTTTTTAGGTCTTTATGCCCCAGCAATTGCCGGATATACCTTATATCTCCTCCTGACTCAAATGAGTAGCAAAACTATGCCTTAATGTGTGTGGCGCTACGTTCTTCTTTATATTTATTGAGGCAAAAATATGAGAAGTCCAAAGAGAAAAATGCCAGCAGTAGGCAAATGTTTTGATCACTTAGGTGGGCAGTTAGCACCTATGCTATTCACCCGTCTGCTTGAAATGGAATGGATAAAACCAGAAGAAGGCAAAAAGACCGTATTTGAAGTTACAGAGAAAGGTAAGAAAAGATTTAAAGAGGTATTTAATATTGATGTGTCGAAGCTTGAGGAATACACTAAAAAAAGTTTAGATGAATTATTTGGAAGCTTACCAGAACTGGACTTAAAGCGAATTAGGAAAGAGCACTCTGAGGAAGTCGAGAATGAACATTTTGGTCGATAGTTTTGCTTGGTTAGAGCTCCTTCAGGGTTCAGAAAAAGGCAAAAGATTTTTACAAATTCTCAAAGAGAATAGAGGAGGAATTTATACTTCTGTGTTAAATCTTTACGAGATTCGATACAGAGTAGAAGAACTCAGGAATGCAAAGACAGCAGATGAATTTGTTAAAATCGTTGAGAGCTATGCAAAGATTCTTGATGTCGCTAGAGGCGTTGCTATTCAAGCCTCAAAAATAAAGTTAAAGATGAAAAAGATAGGGGCAATAGATTGTCTTATCCTCGCCTCCGCAAAGATTAACAATTTAAAGGTTTTAACTGGTGACCCACATTTTGATGGGGTAGAAGGAGTAATTAGATAGCAGCAAAATTAAATTCATCCAAGGAATCCGCACTTCATGCATTTAAAAATCGGAACTCTCATATCTTTTTGCGTTTTCCAGTGGTGAATCTGCATTCCGCTGCCGCAGCACGGGCAGCAAACAATATCGGGGTTAAGCTTTACGAATCTTTCCAGCTCTCTCATGTCCTCAAACTCTACCTGCATCTCTTTCTTCTTTTCAAAAAAAGCATCGATTTCGTGGCAGTGCTTCTCGCAAGTGGGGAAATCGTACTTCGAGCTTTCGTTTGCAGCATTTCCGCAGAATTTGCAGGTAGCCATATTCTTCTCCTGCAAATTTTAACATGCACAATTTTATACTTATCCTTACAAATTCTAAGCATGCTCGAGCGCAACGTCGTTTTTAAAGATTTCAGAAATAAAATTAGAGTAGCCTTAGTTTATCCAAATTTCTACATTGCCGGAATGGCAAATCTGGGCTTTCAAATAATTTATGATATTTTAAATTCTCTAGAAAACGTTTACTGCGAGAGATTTTTTCTGGATTTTGACAGAAGCTTGGAGACAAACTCGAAGCTGGGAGATTTTGATATAATCGCTTTTTCCTGGCAGTTTGAATTGGATGCGCTGAATATTTTAAAAATCCTGCACAGAAATGGAGTTCCATTGAGAAGAGAAGAACGAAAGCAGCTCGTCATCGTGGGCGGACCGTGTGCAGTAAATCCTTACCCTCTAAAAAATTTTGTTGATGCGTTTCTAATCGGCGAGGCCGAAGCAAATTTGATTCCTTTCATCGAGAGATTTGAAATCAAGAAAAACGTTGAGAGTTTTTCGGATATAGAAGGCGTATATATTTCTGCGCTTGATAATCCTGCGAAGCGGGCGTATCTGAAAAATCTGAACAGCTATCATCCAGTCGTGCAAATAATGTCTTCCGAAACTGCATTCGGCGAAACTTTTCTGCTCGAGGTTTCTCGGGGATGCGGCAGGGGATGCAGATTCTGCATGGGCGGCTTTATTTCTCGACCGCCGAGGGAGAGAAGCATAAAAAATTTAAAAGAAATCGTGAACCGAGGCATGGCAGCAAATAATCCAAATAAGATCACTGTTTTAGGAGCTTCTGTTTCAGACTACTCGCAGATAGACGAGCTCTGCAATTTCTTGCTTGAGAAAAATTTGCAAATTTCGATACCCTCGCTTCGTGCAGATAATTTAACCGCAGCAATAGTTAATGCGATGGTGAAGAGCGGACAGAAGAGTTTGACCCTTGCCCCGGAGTCTAGCGAGAGACTGAGAATGATGATGAACAAAAAGCTGAGCGACGAAGAAGTGAGCAGCGCAGTAAAGCTTGCGTTCGAGCACGGAATCGAAAAAATAAAGCTCTACTTCATGATAGGAATTCCGGGAGAAAAGTCCGATGATATTTATGACGTCGTGAGCCTTGTAAAGAAAATGAAAGGAAAGCTGAGGCTGAGCATAAATCCTTTCGTGCCGAAGCCGCACACCCCTTTTCAGTGGTTCGGCTTTGAAGAAATCGCAGTGCTGAACAAAAAGAAGAAGGTGCTTCAAAAACTGCGCAGCTGCAGCTTTGAAAATTTTAAAGAAGCATTTCTTCAGGCGACGATAGCGAGGGGCGACGAGCAGCTTTCGAGAATAATTGAAAAGGCATTCTACTATGGCGGCGGCATGGGTGCCTTCAGAAGAGCTTTCAGAGAAGAAGGGATAGAATTCAATCACTACGTGAAAGAAAGAACTCCAGACGAAGCTTTACCCTGGGATAAAATTGATGTAGGGGTGAAAAAAAAGTATTTAATAGAGGAGTACGAAAAATCTTTAAGAGGAGAAGTTTCAGGGATTTGTCAGGACAGCTGCAAAAAATGCGGAGTCTGCAATGGAGGAATTTAGAAAAAAATATCCAAACCTGACGAAGGAGCTTGAGAATGAGGGGATTCAAGTAGACTCTGTCAGGTCGTTGCCAGAGGAGGCAGAGAAGGCATTCCATCCCTACGAGCCGACTGTCATAGATTTTCTGCGTCGCTGCGACACAGAAGAGCAGGGACTGGAGATAATCAACTACCTGAAGAAGCGGAACGAAATCTCAGAAGAATATGCGAATGAGCTGAAGATTCAACTTCTAAAGAAGGGTATACGCAGCTTTGGACCAAAGAAAGAGAAAGGCTACTACGGGAGTTTTAGATAGTCAATCAGCCCCGGCGTAATTATCACTTTATCTTCGATAACCACGTATCCGTATGGTAGCACAGTTCTCTCATTTTCATTATGTACCACCTCAATCCGCCGGGTTATCTCGACGTCCTCTAACTTCGCTCCAAGATAAATGAGCTTCGCAACCAAAGCTGCGGTGTCTATCGTCAATTGCTTCTCACCGAGGTTTCTTATTTTTGCTCCCTTTGCTTTTGCTGTGATTAATTCGCTCGTTCTCCCTTCAGGTATCTCGCAGCCCAGAATACCTCCAATAACGACTGCCTTGCTGTCAGCGAAATCAGGGGTTTTCAATTCCTCTTCTGCAAGTGGGTCAAGAATTATCAGCTTTTCGGCTTCAAATAATTTTTCAAAAGATTTCTCTGCGACTTTGCCAATCGTTGCGAGCTTTTCTTTCATTCCGCCTCTGACGTTTGTGAAGGTAATACTCTCCCAAATCTCTGCGCAGTGCCTGTATTCCAGCCAGAGCCATTCAGATAGCTGCTCCTCACAGTTTTCGATAACAAGTTGCATGGTATTGCTATGGGGTAGCTATTTAAAAAGCGTTGCGAAAATGGAGACATGTAAGATATACTTCATACTTCACTTACAGAAACAGTTATTGGAATTTCTATCTCCTGTGGGCGCTTTTTGAAGCCGATGACAGTTATCCCTATTGGATTTTCTTTCTCATCTACCATTATCCAGACATCATCTCCGACATCTTTGGCATATCCTTTTTTATTCTCAAAGGTAATCTCCAAAATGTCAGATCCTTTATCGTACCAGAGTTTCATCTTTCCCATACGGTCTCGCCTTTTTTGATTCTATCTGTATAAAATGAAGTCTTAACGTATCCAATACTATTTGTTATTTGAACTACAACCAATAAATATTTTTGTGTCACTGGGATTTAGCATAAAAACGATAGTACAGAAAGACTGTTGGAATATAGTTGCTTCTTTTGATAATTTCAGGGTTGATTAAAGTCTCCTTTATTCTACTCTCCTGATTCAACATTGCAGGTTTCTCTAAAATGTGCTTGACCGATTCTTCAGTAAGAAGGATTTTTCTTTTCAGCACGTCTTTGACTTCAAAGATTATTTTCATTGGCTTTACGTTTAGTTGAAGTTCTATAAAAATAGAGATGTTCAAAGCGCAGAAGACTCTGCGCAGTGCCTGTATTCCAGCCAGAGCCATTCAGGCAACTATTACAAAAGCGTTGCTAATATGAACACGACCTCGCTCAGATTTCACCCCTTCCGCACCTGCCTGAATATTTTAAGACCTTTTTCGGTTATAACATAGCCTTTCTGATTTTTCTGCGCAGCAGCTTTTGCAAACTCTCTATCTTCCAATTCTTTTAATGCCTTGCTGACCAGCGGTTCTGGAATTCGCAGCCTGTGCGAAATCTCCGCTTGCGTTGCAAAGCCAGAGCTGAGCGTCTCCAAAATTCTCAGCCTATTCTTGCCAGCTTTTATAAAACCCATGCTTGCGTAGTCCATTATATCTCCGCCTTTTCTATTTGCGTCAGAACATAATTTCTTATTTCTTCAACGATGGGCAGCTTTTTGTTTAGCTCTCCGTTTTTAATCAGCAGCTCGAGCATGCTTTTCATTTTAGCTCCGCACTCGCAGGTTATTCTGTTCGCATGCTTGTAATATACAACTTTTCCTTTGAGGCATTTCGGGCAGCGGTAAACTTCTTTTTTGCCGCCGAGCTTGCCTCTCTTTGCAACAGGCTTTCCTTCCATTTCTATAATATCCATTGCAAAGTCTATAGTTTTTGCATTGCTTATGCTTGTTCCAACTCCGAAGCCATCTGCATTGCTCAGCTCCCTGATTGCTTCCTCATCAATGCTGCCGGAGACGATTATCTTGACATTTTTAAAGCCCCGAACATCCAGCTCCCACCTCACTTCGTCGACTATTTTTTTCATGTTTCCTTTTCTGGAGCCGGGAGTATCCAGTCTGACTCCGTGCAATTTTTTCAACGCTTTAGCTGCCATAATTGCTTCAGTCTTTTCGTCATAGTAGGTGTCGACGAGGGCAATTCTCGGTATGTTTTTTTCCATGACTTCATCGAAGTATTGCCATGCTTTCACCTGGTCTCCGACAGTGATAATCAGGGCATGCGGCATGGTTCCGGTAGATTTTTTGCCGACGAACTTTTCTGCAGCGATGCCTGAGAAACCGTCCACTCCTCCAATATACGCCACTCGGTCTATCATCGGAGCAATAGCAGGATGCATCCTTCGAATTCCAAAGCTGATGATAAGTTTATCATCTGCAAGCTTGCGCATTCTCGCTGCCTTTGTTGCTATTCCTGAAGCCTGGCAGAGGAAGCCCAGAAGAGGCGTTTCAAGCTCGCAGAACTCCTCATACTTTCCTTCAACTCTAAAAACCGGTTCCCCGGAATAGAACAGGCTGCCTTCAGGCATTGAATAAACATCGCATTTGTAACCTTCAAACAGCTGCGCAGCCTCCTCAACGCCTGCCAGAATGCCCCAGTTATAGGGCAGAGAGCTTGCAATTACCTCCATAACAACGTTTTTGCTGATTCTTTTCGTTTGCAGGATTTCTTTTGTTCTTGCGAAGTATATATCTGTGGTTTTACCTTTTTTTATCTCCTCTGGGGTTGCTACATGAAACATGACTAGATTTAAGTAGGCATAACAATATAACACTTTTCATGAGGGTTGCTCTCATCGGCTGTGGGGCGATTGGAAGCATAATCGCAAAGGCGATAGCAGATGGAGCAGTTTCTGCCGAGCTGCAATTGCTCTACGACGCTGACAGAAAAGCTGCAGAAAGAGTTTTAGGGATTTTTAAAAAAAAGCCGAGAATAGCCGAGGGCATCGAAAAAATTTTAAATTCTAATGCAGATGTCGTGGTAGAGGCTGCCTCGCAGGAAGCGGTTAAATCTTTTGCTGCAAGAATTCTGGGCTCAAAAAAAAGCATAATGATAATGAGCGCAGGTGCCCTTGCGGATGAAAAATTTTTTGATAAAATTAAAAAAATTGCAGGAAAAAATAAAGTGAAAATTTATTTGCCGTCAGGAGCGATAGGCGGCTTGGATGCTCTTAAGTCTGCCTCTGCAGCCAGGATTTATGAAGTTACCCTGACAACCACGAAGCCTCCGAATGCGCTGAAGGGAGCAGAGAAAATAAGAGAGAAAGCAGTTTTGTACGAGGGCAGCGCTAGAGAGGCGATTAAAAAATTCCCTGCAAACGTTAACGTTGCCGTTGCGCTCAGCCTTGCAGGAATAGGAGTGAAAAAAACTAAAGTAAGAGTTGTAGCAGACCCGGGCAGCGACAAAAACATACACGAGGTTTTTGCGAGAGGAGATTTTGGAGAGTTTAAATTCAGAGTTGAGAATGTACCCTCGCCGCAGAATCCCAGGACGAGCTATCTTGCGGCGCTGTCTGCAATTGCAACGTTAAAAAAAATAACATCGCATGTAGAGATAGGCACATAAGGACACAGACGTAGGGGGTCAACTATGCTGGCATTAATGACCCCCTACGTCAACTATTAAAAGTGGTTTGAATGATAGACGAGAAGACTCTTTCAGAAATAGAGAGATTAAAAAAAGACTGCATTATTCTTGCGCACAACTATCAAATCCCAGAAATTCAGGACGTAGCTGATTTTGTTGGAGATTCGTTAGGTCTCTGTCAGGAAGCGAGGAAAGTAAACAAGCCCTACATTTTATTCTGCGGGGTAGATTTTATGGCTGAGAGCGCAGCGATTTTAAACCCTGACAAGATTGTGTTAATGCCTGAGTTAAAAGCTCGCTGCCCGATGGCTGCAATGCTGCCTGCGGCGGAGGTAAGGGAAGCAAGGGAGAAGCATCCAAAGGCTGCTGTTGTTTTGTACATAAACACGCTAGCCAGTGCTAGGGCAGAGGCAGACGTTACATGCACATCTGCAAATGCTGTGGAGATTATAAAAGCCCTGGACGAGGAAGAAATTATTTTCGGCCCTGACAAAAATCTAGCCTGGTTTGTGCAGCGGCGGTGCAGGGATAAAAAAATAATACCTATACCTGCTGAGGGTCACTGCATGACCCACGTGCTGATTAAGAGAGAAGATATTCTTGAGCTCAGGAAAAAATATCCAAATGCAGAGGTGCTGATTCACCCGGAATGCCTGCCGGAAGTACAATTGCTAGCAAATTATATATGCAGTACAGAGCAGATGATAAAGAGAGCTGAGGAATCGCAGAGCAAGGAATTCATCATAGGGACAGAAACAGGCTTACTGCACAGGCTTAAAAAAGAGAACCCTGGCAAAATTTTCATCCCTGCACTGAAAAAAATGATTTGCCCCACGATGAAAATAAACACTTGGGAGAAATTTCTGAAGGAGCTCAGGGAAAGAAAGAACGTGGTTAAAGTTGCTCCTGAAATTGCGGAGAAAGCGAGGAGGGCTACCGAGAGAATGCTTGCGTGAGCAAGCGCAATGGTATTGCGCCCAGCTATCGCTGGAGCTGAGCAAATGAAGCTAAAAGAATTTTCTAATATATTCTGCAAGTTTTTCAGGCAGGTGTTCTGCCACTCTTTCATGGTGCAAGGTTTCCATGAATCCAGAGTCTGAAGTGTAGTACCTCTGGGGCGAAGGGCGGGAAACAAGCTTTGTATTCAGGCAAAAATTACTAGCTTTTTCTGGTGCAGAATAGGTGGTCAGAGTGAAGCTTCTTACGCCCAGATTGGAATATGCGGCCAAGATTTTTTTCAAACCTTTTGCGAAATGAGATATATGGTGCTCCAAATCCATGATAGAGGAAGCGTCCTCGAATATAGCAATAACTTCGTTGTTTCCGAGCGGCGCATAGGCAGCGAGCCATGCTATGCTTCCTGTCCTTGCAATGAAGCGCTTCCCAAGTTCTTCTTCATTTTTTATTAGCTTAAGCCAGTAGTTTTCTCCGTGTTTTTTATAGTATGCAGCGCTGGCTTTGAGATACAATTCCAGCAGATAGGTCGGCTTGTTATCTGCAAGCAGCTGCAGGTGCGGATGAACTATGCTCGCACCAGAAGGAGGAAGGTGATTCCAGTTTATGTAGAAGTACTTTGCTTTTTTAATCCGCTTAAAGTAGTCCAAGCTCGCCGCAAGGGCATCCTCTATTTGTTTTTGAGTAAATTCATTCAAATCCAGGAAGTGCTTTTTGCAAATCGCTGCAACCGCATGGTGCTCTGCGAATGGAAACAAATTGGGAAAAACTGTCGTTTCTCCCAGTACGATTCTCCCCTCCGGAGTTATTTCTGGCAGAAATTTTGGAGTAGCTTTTTCTATATTTTCCGGGCAAAAAAAGCAGCCCTGCGAGGATTTTTGAATAAGCTCTGAGAAATCCACTTCCTGCCGAGCCTGCTTTACTCTTTGCGCCCTTTTTATATTTATCCTGCACCCTATTTTGGTCAGCCCGTCTTTTCTATACTCTATAACCTGCTCCTCTAAATCCTTTGAAGGACTTAAAAATTTTGATATTATTTCGAGCAAAGCAACTCCTCTATTTTTCCTTTGTATAGGCGCAGCATTTCTTTTATTTCTTCTTCTCTTAACATTCCTTGAGAGCTTTCTGTCTCGTAGAACCTTTTTGGTATTTTTACTTTATCTAGGTCGAAGCCCTCTCTGAGCTTGAACTCGTACTTCAGCTTAAAAATTTCTTTGCCAAGCGCAGCAAAATCTTTTTTGCAAGTTACTCCAAGGGCGTCGAAGGCTTTTTTAATTTTATCTTCATCGTAAACATTGCGGGCAAAGAGGCATATAACTAACGTATTAACAAAGCATCTCCAGTAGTCTTCATTTATCAGAGAATCCACGAACTCTTCCTTACTCATAGGTTTTTTCAGGGCTTTTTGGTCTATACTGTAGCCTGCATTGTCCAGGTGACCATGCCTCGGCGCAGCGATGTGTCCTACGATGTTCGCTGCGCCAGTATGATAGCCTGCGATTTCAAGATTTCCCAGAGCTAGTGCGAAATCTTCTCCGCCGTATTTACCTGCTGCATAGGCTACTCCTCTGGCGAGAGCTTTGTAAAATTCGTTCGGCTGCTCGACGATATTTCTTACAGCTTTGTCATAACTCTCAACCTCTCCCCAAGAGAATGCAACATCCAAGGTGTCTCGCTTCGATATCAGTCTTTGCTCATAGGCTTCCGTAGCCCAGGCTAAAACCACGCCGGTGGTTATTGCGTCCAAGCCTGAGTGGTCTACCTCTTCGATGAGATGCAGAACGCCTTCTCCCATTGGCACGCCGAGAAGGCTCCCGAGAGCATATATGGGCTCGTAGTCATAGGGTATCATTTTGGTTTCGAATTCAAAACCATTGGAGAAGGGTATTTGCAGGGTTGCGATGTGAATGCAGCCAACAGGGCAGCCTGTGCAAGCTGTGCGTCTGGAGAGAAAATTCTCTGCGAAGTGCTCTCCGGAGATGTATTCAGCATATTCAAACTGGGAAGCCTTCAAATTTCTGGTTGGCAGAGCCCTTAACTGGTTCAGGGGATTAACATTTACTGCGGTGCCGAAGTCGTGATATTTTTTCAGGATGTCCGTATTAACTACTATGTCGTAAAGCTCCTTATAAGCCTCACTGTATTTTTTCCTGTTTGCTATCGCAAGCTCTTTAGAGCCGGAGATAGCAATTGCCTTCAAATTCTTGCTTCCAAACACGTAGCCCAGGCCTAGTCTGCCGAAGTGGCGGTAGGTGTCGACATTTACATTTGCATATCTGACGAGCTTCTCCCCTGCAGGACCTATGCTTATAATGCTTCTCCTTCCGGGAGCCGGTTCTACTCCCCTCAATATTTTCCCAACCGTATAGGCAGAGGAAATTCCCCATATCGAGCGTGCATCTCTGAAGAATACGCTGTCGTTTTGAATGGAGATATAGACAGGATGCTCAGCTCTTCCCTTTATCACGATTGCTCCGTAACCTGCGAACTTAATCGCAGCACCTAGTCTACCCCCTGCGTGGCTTTCTCCAAGCTCTCCAGTCAGAGGAGATTTAAACATTGCTACTACTTTTGAGCAGGTAGGAAATGCTGCTGTTAGAGGACCTATGGCAAGGATTACAGGATTTTCTGGAGAAAGCGCATCGCAGCCTTTAGGGCAGTTTTCCAAAAGCAGCTTTGCTGCAACACCATCGCCGCCGATGTATTTTTCAAAAAGCTCTTTCTGCTCCTCTGCTTCTGCTTTTTGCTCTGATAGATTTATAGTCAGAACTCTCATATTTCAACCTCTAAAACGTCGTGAGGGCAGAATTCTGCGCAGCTCCCGCAGTGCGTGCAAACTATTGGCTTGTTCAGTTCTTCATCGAAGGTTATAGCTCCGATTAAGCAGGCTTCAACGCAAGCTTTGCAGGCGGTGCACTTTTCTGGTTCGAAATTCAGCCTGCCTTTCTCCATCAGCAGAGCTTCGTATTCGCAGGCATGCACGCAGGCAGGCTCTTCACAGAGCCTGCAAGTAATAATTGCAAATTCGCTTCCTATTACCCCGCCGGTAGTTCTAACTTTGATTGCACTTCTATCTGTAGATATAACTCCGTGCACAATTCTTGCGCACGCAAAAACGCAGCTCATGCAGCCTATGCAGCGCTCTGGATTTTTTACCTTCAATCTTGGCATATTCTCTCTACGCAGATAAGATTTCGTAGTATTTCTTCACAGGCTCTTTCCAGCTCATATCTTCTGCAAGATGAAAAGCGTCGAAGCACATCATATCGTACTTGCTTCTGTCGCGAATGTAAGCTTTGGTCACTGATTCAAGACCCATTGCATAGTCTGCTATAATCTCCAGATAAGGCAGCTTGATGTTGTCGACTACTGTAACGCCACCCGCAACGCCCTCTCTAACCTCGTATTCATACACAGCATCGCTGAAGCCGCATACCCTGCTCACAATAACTGGAGTTCCTTCTTTTCCAGCTTCTAACCCGGTTAAAAGGAATGGGTCATATCTCGACGGAAATACCGCAGCATCGCAGGCGGCATAGTGCAGAATTCTCTCTTCTTCGTCCGCATATTTGAATTCGAGAATTACATTTTTCTCAATTCCTAAGTTTGTAACAATGTGCCTTATCAGCTCTTCCTGCTCGCCTTTTCCAAGTATAAGCAGCTTTGCATTCGGAACTTCTTTTAAAATCAAGGGCATGGCTTGAATTAGCGTATCAACGCCCTTAACCCAGGTGAGCCTTCCCACGAAGAGTATAAGCTGCTCTTTTTCGTTTATTCCAAGCTTGTTTCTGAAACTCTCAATTTCTCCTCTTGAAAATCTCCTGCTGCTGTATTTCTCTGTATCCACGCCGTTATGCACGACTCTAATCTTCTTTTCATCCTGCCCGAGGCTTATGAGCACATCTCTCATTGCATAGCTCACCGTTACAATCAAATCAGCCATCTTTCCAGCTTTGTTCTCTATAGCCTTGACTGTGAGCGACCCATTTCCAGTCCTTCCCTGCTCGTGAGAATGGAAGTGAAATACGAATGGTTTTTTGAGGGAGCATTCTGAAACGCAGCCAGCCCACGCAGAGAGCCAGTCATGAGAAACTATCACGTCAACCTTTCTGCCCTCTGCTTTAACGAGCTGATTGACGAGCTTTAGAGAAGAGAGTATGTTATAAACAAGCGTCTCTCCAAAGAAAATCTGGGCTTGAGGATGCCAGCGCTTCACGTCTTCTGGAATAAATATGGGCAGCATTTCTGATATGTCTGCGAGCAGGGGGCGGTGCACCTCCACACCCTCCCATACTTCTCTTGTTGGGTTATTCCCAAGATTTCTGGAGAATACTGTAATGCTGTGCCCTAACTCCACAAATTTCTTGGACATCTCCATAGCATAGGTTCCTAAACCTCCCCTGAAGAAGGGAGGAAATTCGTCCACAAAGTAAATTATGTTCATTCCGCTTCACTCATCTGCTGCGCAACCTCATATATCTTTTCACGCCCTCGCTAATATCCTGTACACAGCGTCAGACATGCTCATGAGTAGTATTCCAAGCACAGAAGTTACAAGCACTATTATTGCCGTAAGCGGGTAGAGCAGAGGCGTCACACCAGCCGCAACCCCGAGGCTTGCGAGCACAACTGAAAATTCACCCCTTGCTACTGTGCTGAAGCCTACAAAGAGCGAGGTCTTTGCAGAGAAATCCTGCACCCTTGCTGCGAAGTAGCCTGAGATTACTTTTGAAAGTACAAGCAGAGGTATCGCAATCGCAATTGTAAACACCTGCGGAAAGGTTGAGACATCTATAAGCATTCCGAAGGAGAAGAAGAACATCGAAGCGAAGAGGTCTCGCAGAGGTATAATTTTCCTCTCTATTCTCTGCACGTGCTGGGTCTCTGAAAACGCCAGGCCAAGGAAAAATGCACCTATTGCTCCAGAAATTCCTATCCTCTGCGCAGCTGCGGATACGAGAATCGCCATAGAGAACAGAAACAGGAGAAATATCTCATCTGATTTTATGCTTATTGCCCTGTCCACGATATTGTTATACTTTTTTGCGATTATCAAAAATGCTGCACAGAATGCCACAGCCTTAAAAACAGATGCGAGAACTATAGAGGGCTCGGTGGTTCCTGCAAGCGCTGCACCAGAAATTACTGCCAGAAATAAGGCTATAAAAAGGTCCTCAAACACCATGATTCCGAGTATTACTTCTGTCTCAGGATTTACAATTTTCCTCAAGTCTATCAGCGCTTTGGTTATTATGCCAGAGCTGCTCATGTACACTATCCCTGCGAGGAGTGCTGCCTCAAGCACGGACCATCCAAGGGCTAGACCCAGGATTAAACCTGTGCTGAAATTTATCACAAGGTCTATGCTTCCGGCAATGAGCAGGTTTTTTCTGGATTCCACAAGCCTCTTCAGGGAGAACTCTAAACCAAGAAATAGGAGGAGCAGAATTACTCCGACCTCTGCCATGAAGCTTATTAGCTCAGAACTTTTGACGATTCCTAAGCCGTACGGACCCACCAGCATGCCGACTACTATATATGCGGGTATAACCGACAGCCTGGCGTTATGTGCAACATAGCCGCCTGCTGCAACTACAAGAAAAGCTATGCCTACCTCCAAGATTTCTACCAATCTCTACCCCTCGCCGAGAATCGCTTTTCTGAATTTTGAGTGCTGCTCTCTTGTGCCAATCGCTACCAGAGTATCTCCAGCTTTTAAAACAGTATCAGGTTCTGGGCTTGGGAGTGCAACGTCACCCCGCAGTATAGCAATTATTGACACACCTGTCTTTTTCCTTATTTCGAGTTCTCTGATGCTCTTTTTTATGCAGAGCATCGCCTTCGTTAGTTCATACCACTCTATCAGCAGTCCTTTTAACTGCGCCTCCAGGTCTTTTGTAGGTGCTGGTCTGAAGAACACTCCCCCGACTATCGCCCCTATTTTCCTCGCTTCTTCCTCGTTCAGCCTGATTACTGAGGTCGGGTCTTCGCAGCATTTTTCATAAAAGTAAATCTCCAGCATGCCGTCTATGTGCAGCAGTATAGCGATTCTATCTCCGCTCTCTGTCTTTAGGATGTATTTCTTCCCGACCCCGGGCAAATGCGACTCCTTTATGACAACCATGTTACACCAGCTTGGCAGGATTTATCAATCCTGCCCTGAGCGCATGGTCTGCCAGAACAAGGGCGAGCATCGCCTCGCAGACCGGCAGAACTCTGGGCACAATACATGGATCATGTAGTCCTTTTATTGAGATCGTGGTATTCTTCATTTTCTCCAGGTCTACTGTTCTCTGTTCTTTTGCTATCGAGGAAGTCGGTTTAACAGCAGCTCTCACGACGATTGGCATTCCGTTGGAAATGCCCCCAAGAATGCCGCCCGAGTTGTTTGTCAGGGTTTTTATTTTGCTTTTATCAACGTAGAATGCGTCGTTATTCTCAGAGCCCTTTCTCTTCGCAGCCTCAAACCCTGCGCCTATTTCTATGCCTTTTACTGCTCCTATACTCATGAGCGCTTTAGCTATATCTGCATCGAGCTTATCGAATACCGGCTCGCCCAGACCGACCGGCACATTGAGAGCAATGAGCTCGACTATCCCGCCCACTGAGTCTCCTTCTTTCTTTGCCTTCAAAATTTCCCTTTCCATTTCCTTCGCAATTTTTAAATCTGCGCATCTTACAGCGTTTTTCTCAGCATTTTTCCTTATATCCTCAATTGTTACCTCCCCAACCTTTATTCCATGTATCTCTTTGGCATGCCCCAGAATTTCAATGCCCAGCTTTGCAAGCAATTTTTTTGCTATCGCACCTGCCGCTACCCTGCCTATAGTTTCTCTTCCTGAAGCCCTTCCGCCGCCTCTCCAGTCCCAGTGCCCGTACTTCATCGCATAGGCAAAGTCTGCATGGTTCGGTCTCGGCTTGTTTTTTAGCTCTAAGTAAGGAGAGGAGTCGAAATTTTTATTATAAACGAGCATCGCTATAGGTGCTCCAGCAGTCTTGCCCTCGAAAACTCCTGAGAGAATTTTGACTTCGTCCTTTTCTGCTCTCTGAGTCGTAACCTCGCTCTGCGCAGGTCTGCGCCTGTCCAGCTCTCTTTGAATGTCTCTTTCGCTCAGCTCTAAACCAGCAGGGCAGCCGTCCACAACTACGCCGACTGCAGCGCCGTGCGACTCCCCGAAAGTAGTTATTCTGAAAGCGCTACCAAAGGTATTTCCTGGACTCATAAGCATGCTGTTTATCCACCAACTTATATATATTTTAATGTAAAATAACAATTATGGACGAACTGTGGAGAAGCATTCAGAGCGTAAAGAAAGATTTCAAGAGAGACATGGAGCTCATCGAGAGGGAGCTAAATCTAAGCATTCCTAGTTCCACTCCTGCAATACTATACAGTGCCTCCAAACATCTAACAACTGGCGGGAAGAGAATCAGACCAATTCTTCTCACCCTCTCCTTTAACGCCGTAAACAGCAAAAAAAGCATCGAGTATGCGCTACCAATCGCAGCAGCGGTTGAGCTGATTCACACCGCAACCATAATTCACGACGATATACTCGACAAAAGCTCAAGGCGCAGAGGAGTCGAAACTGTGAATGCGAGGTGGGGAAACGACGTCGCCCTTATTGCAGGAGATTTAATTTTCTCAAGAGCTTTTGGGCTGGTGGCTACGCACGAAGATAAGAGAGTCGGAGAGGTTATATCCTATGCGTGCAGGAGGCTTGCCGAGGGTCAGGTGCTCGAAAATATGCATACAAGAGATATTAAAATGACAGAAGAAGTCTATCTCGAAGTTATAGAAAGAAAAACCGCCGCTCTATTCGAGGCGTGCACGAAATGCGGGGCGATACTCGGGGGCGGCAGCGAAGAGGAAATCAAAGCGCTGTCCAGATATGGGTATCTCACAGGCATCGGCTTCCAGATGACTGACGATGTCCTGGACGTAAATGCGGGTGAGGTAAAACTCGGCAAGCCAGTCGGCGTGGATGTCAGCCTGGGAAAGCCAACCTTCGTAATCTTGCACGCCCTCAAAGCTGCCAAAGACAAAGATAAGAAGACTCTGGAGAATATACTCTACAGAAGGAGGAACTCTCTGGAGGATGTAAAAAAAGCACTCAACATAATCAGAAGCACGAATTCTATAGAATACGCTTCAAAAAGAGCCAGGTCGTTTATAGCAAATGCAAAAAAGGAACTCAGCGTGCTAAGGGATACCAATTCGAAAAAAGCTCTGGAGCTTATAGCTGACTATGCGATAAGCAGAGAGTTCTGATGAAGAAAGTTACCATGAAAGTAGTAGCAGTAATAGGGACTGGAAAAAAATCAGGAAAAACTGTAACTGTAGAGGCGCTGATTAAAGAACTCAACGCACGCAAGTACAAAGTTGGGGCTATAAAGCAGATTCACGAGGAAGATTTCTCAATAGATACTCCTCACAAAGATACCTGGAGGATTGCGGAAGCAGGAGCGAAAATCGTTGTTTCTGCGGCGCCGAGAGAAGTCGCTGTGATTAAGAGGCTGAAAAATGAGGAGAAGTTTTTGGCGTCTATGCAGCTCCTCGAAAACGAAGACCTGGACATTATAATTGTCGAAGGCAATCCCCCCGGAAACATTCCCAAGATTTTCGCTGCGAGAAACCCGGAAGGAGCAAGGAAAATTCTTCCGAGGGTCAAAGGCGTACTCTGCATCGCATCGCTATCGCCAGAAAAATTCAAATTTAACCTGCCGGTATTCCATCCTCTGCGAGATATAAAAAAAATGGTGGATGTTCTTGAGGCTCGCCTGTTAAAGTAATTCTCTCTTCACTTGCCTCCACTTACGACTTCTACGATTTTTTTTCGCAAATCCTCTGCAGTATAGTAGCCTTTGAGCACAGGTTTTTCGTTTATCGCAACAGTATTTGCTTCGTATATTCCCAACTCTCTTGCGCGCTTTGTGTGTACTGGAAGGTAAACTACTTCCAATTCAGCGCTGTATTTCTCCTTTATTGCTGCGGCGATTCGCTCAATCTGCTCCTTGAAGACCTTGGTTGTGCAGTGGCATGCACCGGAGGGAAAGAAAATTTCAACCAAGACGTTCATTGCATCACGCTCCCAAATCCAAATCCAGCGATTGTTGCAGTAAATACAACCAGCACTATATACGTGGCAGTTTTTCTTAGTCCCATGGCTCTAGCGAGGACAAGCATACTCGGCAAACTTAGCGTAGGACCTGCGAGCAATAGGGCAAGGGCAGGACCTTCCCCCATGCCCAAATCCATAAGCGCTTTAACTATCGGAACCTCTGTTAAAGTAGCGAAGTACATTAGAGCCCCAAAAAATGAGGCAATGAAGTTTGCGCTAAGCGAATTTCCCCCAAGGTAATGAGATATAAGCGACTCTGGAACTACAGCTTTCAGCACGCCTGCTACGAAAATGCCGAGCAGAAGCAGCGGCAAAATCATTTTTGCCAGTTCATATGTCTGTCCTGCCCACGAGCTTATCTCCTTTAATACAAACCAGTTTTTGAGAACGATTGCTAAGGCAAAAAGCAGGGTAACTAAGGTTATTATCTTCATTTCTCTTGAAATGTATTCAGCCGTCCCAAAAATTAGTATAGCTACTAAAATCGCAAAGAAAATCACTAATTGCATGGGATTCTTGCCCTGCGAATTTGGCAGCGCAATTTTTGCTTTTTTATCTTCATTTCCATAGATAAAAGCCATTGTTAAGCCAACAATTATCGAAAAAGCTACTGCCGCCAAGGCTCTTGCAGCACCTAGCTCAAAGCCAATTAGACGTGCGGTGTAGACAATCGCAAGCAGGTTTATTGCAGGACCTGAAAATAGAAAAGTTGTTGCAGGACCTATTCCTGCACCGAGTTTGTAAATTCCTGCGAAGAGAGGCAGGACGGTGCAGGAGCAGACTGCAAGTAGGGTGCCCGAGACCGAAGCAACGCTGTATGATATGTGCTTCTTTGTCTGAGAACCAAAATATTTCAGGACTGCGCCACCGGAAACAAAGGCAGCAATAGCACCTGCGATAAAAAATGCAGGTATCAAGCAGCTCAAAACATGCGCTGAAAGGTAGTCTCTCAAGGCGCAAACACCGCTAGAAAAAATGCCTGTAAAATCCATCTACATCTCCTCCTTTATCAGCCTTAGAACGTCATCCTTTCCGGGAATAACACCTGAGCATTTTACCTTTTCATTTATCACTATCGCAGGAGTGAGCATTATCCCATAGTTGATTATGTCGTTCACGTTTTCGACCTTCGTTATTTTTGCGTCGATTTTATTCTCTTCCAGAACCTCGGTAACAATTTCTAATGTTTTTTTGCACCTCGGGCAGCCTGTTCCGAGAATTTTGATTTCCATGCTTTACTCCATTAAATCCAACAGCGCTTTTATTTTTTCATCTTTTATGGAGTATCGCCTCCATCTTCCGTGCCTGCGCTCTTGGAGCATCCCTGCTTTTTTGAAATCTCGCAAGTAATGCGAAATTAGGGTTTGCTCCTTCTTGAGAAGTTTCTTAATCTCGCAGTTGCATATCTCTCTAGTGCACAGCAGGTAAGCCATTTTGAGCCTTGTAGGGTTAGATAGGACGTCAAATATTTTTGAGGTTTTTTCGAACTCTTTATCTTTTGCTTTTTCTTTTTTATTTAGCCATAAATACCTAGTCATAATTGAAACATTATTCATATGAGGATTTCCTCATATATAAATATTGTGATGGCATGAGAGAATTTTAAAGAAAGGAGGAGAGATAAATTTTTAAATCAGGACGATGTAAGTGGCGTTATGCTCAAAGACGAATACGAGCTTTTTAAGGCTCTATCGCACCCTATAAGGGCTGAAATAATCAAGCTACTCTGCGAGTGCGGTGAGCTTTCTTATACTGAAATTCTGACCGCCCTGAAGATCGATACAGGGCAGCTGAACTTCCATCTGAGGAACATAGGCGAGCTTTATACAAGGACCGAGGAGGGCAACTACACCCTGAACGAAGCAGGAAAGCTCTGCTATTATGTGATAAAAGGGGTTAAGAAGCACGTAGGCAGAGAAGAAGTCTCTGTAGAGCCCAGTGCACGTATCGAAAAAAGAGTAATAGCAGCACTGATAGACTACGCAATTTTCATCGGCAGCCCGCTCCTCTTCATTCTATTTCTCAGCGTGTGGATTCCCTTCGGAGAGCGAGGGCTTGACCCAGTTATACTTGCTCAATTCCTGCATGCGATATTCTTCCTCGCACTCATTGCCCTGATGTTCATGGAAACTTATAACGGACAGACCGTCGGCAAGTATATAATGAAAATAAGGGCTGTCAAGGAAACTGGAAGGAAGATAAATCTTGTGGAGAGCATTATAAGGAATGTCGCAAAAATATTCTTTTTGCCTTTCGATTTGCTTGTAGGTTTGCTGTTTTTCAGGAAGAAAGGATATATAAGATTCGCAGACTACTACACTAAAATAAAAATAGTAGACGTATCCGGGGACGTGCTGTAGTAATACGTGGGTCAAGACCGAGGTCTTAAAACGTAGAAAATTTGCGAATGCAAATTTTCAGACGTTTAAAAACGAAGGGATTGAAAATGAACTGGGCAGAGATTTTATATCAGGTTAAAAAGAAGCTCATATATCTCGCAATTTTCCTGGCAGTCGGCTTTATTGCTCTCTGGTTTCTCGCAGACAAAATAATCCTGAGGATAAAGGAAGATCTGCTGCCGAAGGAAGCCACGCTGATTGTAACAAGCCCGATGGAATACGTTATGGTCAAGATTCAAATTTCCCTAATACTCGGAGTTTTAATTGCACTGCCTATCTTTGCAGCAATTCTGTTAAGAAGAGCGAATATAAAAATTGGCATAATCTGGCTAATTTTTGCCCTCGCACTGTTCGGAGTAGGCTTTTCCTTTACTTACTTCCTGCTGCTGCCTATTGCGATAAAAATATTGACTAGCTTCGCTCTAGAAGCAGGCATCGAGACTTTCTTTTCGCTGAGCCAGTTCATCCTCTTCGCTGCTCTTACGACTGTTATATTCAGCATAGTTTTTGAGCTGCCTTTAGTCGTCTCGTGGCTTGCGATAAAAGGCATAGTATCGGTTGCCGTACTTCAAGAGAAAAGAAAGCACGTTTATGTGGGCATATTCGTCGTAGCCGCAATTATAACAGCAGACCCAACACCCTTCAGTCAGATTCTCCTTGCTATACCATTAATATTTCTCTATGAAGTCAGCATACTCTCAGCTAAAATATTCGGAAAAAAAGCTCACGCAATACCGTGAGGTAGGCGCAAGACTTACGGTCTTGCTTACGCAAATCTCCAGTTGCCTTCTTGCAAGGATTTTTGAATCTTAACAACCTTCTCTCTATCAAGCCTGTACTTCTTTAAAATAGGTGCTTCCTGCTTTTGAATCAGTATGTTTATTAATTCATCGACCTTTATTTTTAGTTTCATATCTATTACCTTTTTCGCCAGAGGTTCGGGAGTATCCTACACAGGAAATCTGCGGACCCCTCCTGCTAAAATAAATTAAATTGTTAACTTATGCAAAAGTATTTAAGATAAGAATTGCAAAAATCAAATGGAGGCGAGAAAAATGCTGGGCCTGGGTCCACAAGAAGTACTTCTAATATTCCTCATTATAGTTCTGCTCTTCGGAGCTTCCAAGCTGCCCGAACTTGCACGCTCACTGGGCAAGGCGAAGGGGGAGTTCAAGAAAGGAATGGAGGAGGAAGAGGAAAAACCGAAGGCTGAGCTGAAGGCAGAAGAGAAGAAAGAGAAGTAAATATGATAGGTTCTTCAGAATTGATAATAATCTTGGTTCTTGCATTGCTTCTATTCGGACCGAAAAAATTGCCCGAGTTAGCCAGAGCCCTGGGAGAAGCGGCAAGGGAGTACCACAAGGCTGCGAGAGAGTTTAATAAGGAGACCGAAGAAATTAGAAAGACTGTAACCGAGGAATTTGGGAAAGGGGCAAAAGAAATTAAAGAGATAAAAAACATTGTAGAAAAAACCAAGCGCTAAGGTATACCATGGCAGAAGTTACTCTTCCCGAGGACAAAGAATTAGCTCTGGAAGAGCATCTTACGGAGCTTAGAAATCGCCTGGTTGTTGTTCTTGCCGCAGTTGCTGTATTTTCGTGCATTATATTTATTTTCACTGGAGATATAATACAGTTTATAAAAAAAGACATGCTCCCAGCAGGTGCCAAGCTAATTGCCCTAAATCCTTTAGAATATTTGTATACGAGATTTATGCTCAGCATCGTCGGAGCAGTAATAATCTGCGTGCCTCTAATCGTCTATGAGATTTTCAAATTCATGAAGCCCGGGCTGTATCCGAGCGAGAGGACATTTTTTATTAAAGTCGTGCCTGCTTCGATGCTTCTTTTTATTCTGGGCGCAGCTTTTTCCTACATAGTATTGATTCCTTTCTCAATAAAATATTTGATAAGCTATGCAGAAGGCGTTGCTGTGCCGATGCTCGTGCTGAGCAGGTTTATCTCCTTTTTATCTTTCATGCTACTAAGTCTTGGATTAATCTTCCAGCTCCCGCTGGTCACTTCTTTTCTGGTTAGGGCAGAGCTGATTAAGAAGAGCGACTTGAAGGAGAAGAGGAAATACGTCTATGCGATACTATTCCTCATCGCATTTGCCCTTGCGCCTGACCCCACGCCCGTAACGCCGTTGGTTATCCTCGTTACTCTGGGCATAGTTTACGAGATAAGCATAATTTTCGCAGGCTATTTGCTATGATGCAAAAAATAAAAATCTCCAGGAACAGAGAAGAAATAGAAGAGTATGTTGCTGTGGAGAGAGAGTTAAAGCTAATTGTAAACGACAAAACCATTGCCGGCGTTAAGCTCTCTCCAGGCTACGAGGAAGAATTCGCAATAGGCTACTGCCTCGGCGAGGGTCTGGTTAAGAGCTTGGACTCGATTTCAGAAGTAAAAATCGTCGGCAACGCAGCCTATGTAAAGGCTGATGCAAATTTCGAGGCATCTTACGAGAAGTATATACTGAGCGACTGCATAAGCGGCTGGCGGGCGAGAATCGAAGCCGAAGAAGTGCAGGTTGCTTCTGATTTTAAAGTAAGCGATAAAGAAATTTTGAAAAGAATGCGGGAGCTGAGAGATAAATCAGCGATTTGGAAAAAAACTGGTGGAGTACATTCCGTTGGTCTGGTTAATGGAGACAATTTCCTGCTTGTCGAAGACATAAGCAGGCACATCGCACTTGACAAGATAATCGGGCTTGCTGTCAAAAAAGGTGTCGACTTATCCAGCTCCTATGTACTAGCCAGCGGAAGGCTGCCGGGAGACATGGTAATCAAGGCAGCAAGAGTTAACGTGCCGATAATCGTTTCTCGAACAGCTCCTCTTTCCTCTGGCATAGAATGCGCAGAAAGATGCAACCTGACTTTAATAGGCTTTGCCAGAGGAAAAAGAATGAACGTTTACACACATCCTGGGAGGATAGAGTTTAGCCATTGAGCCTGCCAGCCGCTATTACAGCCTGCCCCAGTGAAATCCCTCCGTCTCCGCAGGGCACTTTGGTTTGCGTTAAAAATTTCAGCCCTTTTTTTTCAATTTTTTTTCTAATATATCGCACAATAGCACCGTTGTATGCTACCCCGCCAGAGAATCCAACAGTATCGATTTTTTCTTCTTTTGCAACTTTTACTGCAATCTCTGCCAATCCGCAGGCGATTGCTTTTTGGGCAGATGCCGCAATGTGTTCGGATTTAAATTTTTCTTTCATCTGCAAAACTGCATCGAGTATTTCAGTCGTGTCAAGAACATATCTTCCCTCGTATTTGCGGATAATTACTGGCATCTCAATTTTCGGTATTGCTCTTCCTTTAAAGGCGAATGTCTCAAGCTTCATCGCAGGCTCGCCTTCGTAGGTTCTTTCATAGCAAATGCCCAGCAGAGCAGAAATTGCATCCAGAACTCTTCCTGTACTCGTTGTCTCCGGAGTATTGTACTGCTGTTGGATTTGTTTCAAAACTATGTCAATCTCTTTCTCGCTTCTAAAGCCGTGTGAAATTTCGATCAGAATTTTTTTTAGTTCCTGCGGTGAATATTTTTTGGAGAGCATTCCTGCAACCATTCTTGCAGGATAAGTTGCTGCCAAATCGCCGCCCGGCATTATTTGCGGCATTAGGCTACCTGCTCTCTCAAACCCATTGAAACCGCTAACTAAAATTTCTCCGCCCCATACTTTGCCATCGCTTCCGTAACCTACACCGTCGCAAGCTATGCCCACCATTTTTCCAACGCCGCTTTCTGCCATGAGCGAGGTGATGTGCGCATGGTGGTGCTGGCATTTTATTAGTTTTGCCTTGAATTTTTTGCTCAGCTCTGCTCCAAGCTGCGCAGTATTGAAGCCGGGATGCATGTCAACAGCGACTGCATCGACTTTTTCAATCTTCGTTAGTTCGATAAGATTGTAGATTGCCGCCTCCAGATATTCGAGCGTTTTCAGTTTAGTTGTATTGCCGACGTACTGCGATAAAAAGGCATTGCTGCCATTTAGAATGCATGCAGTAACATCTAATTCTGCTCCCAGTGCAAGTATTTGAACATTTGAAAATTTTGAGTTTCGCTCAAAATTTTCTATGTTCAGAAAAACAGGCATCGGTACAAAACCCCTAGAACGCCGCAGAAACGCTGCCTTTCCGTCCACGAACTTTATTACCGAGTCGTCGCACCTGTTTTTTATTCTCCTGTTGTGCAAAAGCGAGTACTCTGCATTCAGCGCCAGAATTTCTTTGTTTTCAATCGTCATCGGCTCCCCAGGCACATTTGCGCTCGTCATTACAAAAGCAGGCTCTCTTGAGTAGTGAAAGAGCAAATGATGAATGCCGGCATAGGGCAGCATTACTCCGACATTGTGTAATTGCGGCGCAATATGCGCTGAAAGTTTGTTCTCTTTTTTTTTCAGCAGAACGATTGGTCTTCTGAACGATGTAAGAAGCTCTTTCTCCTTTTCGTTAATATATGCGATTTTTTCAGCGCTGCGAACATCTCTCGCCATTATTGCAAAAGGTTTCTGGTGCCTGCGCAGAATTTTCCTGATTTTCAAAATTGCCTCGTCTTCTGTAGTTTTGGTTGCGAGGTGCGTTCCGCCTACTCCTTTTATCGCAACTATTCTTCCACTATCCAGAGCTTCAGCAGCTTTTTGAATCTGACTTATTTTTTTATTGTCTTTGAAAAGCTCGTACTGCGGTCCGCATTTAGAGCAGCAAATAGGCTCTGCACGAAATCTCCGATTCAGGGCGTCGGTATATTCTCTCTCACACTCCCCGCACATTGGAAATTCTAGCATAGTAGTTTTTTCCCTGTCGTAAGGCAGAGCCTCGATTATCGTGAATCTCGGACCACAGTCGGTGCATACAGTGAACGGATACAAATAGCGGCGGCTTCTCTTATCAAAAATCTCTCTGCGGCACTTTTCGCAGACGCAAACATCGGGCGGAATTACAGAATCAGTTTCACCTTTGCTTTCGCTCTTCAGCACATAAAAATCATCGTATCGCTCTTGACTTTCTGCCTGTTTTGCATCGATTGAAAAAATCTCTGCAAGCGGCGGGTGCTCGTTCTTCAGCATTTTTAGGAATCTTTTTATGTTCTGCTTTTTTCCGTCTATCAAAATTTCAACGCTGTTTGCGGCATTCCTTACATAACCTTGTAGGTTGCTTTTCTTCGCAGTCCTGTACACGAACGGTCTAAAACCAACACCTTGGACGATGCCCTTTACGATAATCTTATACATTGGAAAAATCTATAAAGCTTCATGCTGATATAATTTTGGTGGTTGAATGGAGATAACACTCGCTCACGGCGCTGGCGGAGAATTAATGAACCAGCTCATTTCACAGGTTATAATCGCGCATATAAAGAACAGGAGCGCTGGCGGCGTAGGCTTGGACGAGCTTGACGACGGCGCAAGCATTCCAATAGGCGATAAAGAAATCGTTATTTCTACAGACGCTCATACAATCAAGCCAATTTTTTTCCCAGGTGGAGACATAGGCAAACTCGCAGTCTGCGGAACTATTAACGACGTAGCTATGATGGGGGCAATGCCGCTTGCTATCGCAAGTGCCATCGTCGTCGAAGAAGGCTTTCTCTCCGAGGAGCTGGAAAAAATAATTCGCTCAATGGACGAGGTTGCGAGTGCAGAGAATATAGCGATTATAACGGGTGATACCAAGGTCATGGAGAAAGGCGCACTCGATAAAATTGTTATAACAACTACGGGTATAGGAATTGCTGAAAGGGGCAGAATCATAAAAGATTCCGGCTTAAGCGATGGAGACAAAATAATTCTAACTGGCAGCATCGGCGACCACGGCATTGCTTTAATGTCCTTCAGAGAAGGTTTTGGTTTTGAAACTACTTTACAGTCTGACATCGCTCCTCTCTGGAGCATGGTTGAAAAAATCTTAGCAGTTGGAGGAATAACTGCGATGAAGGACCCGACGAGGGGAGGCCTAGCCGCTGCTCTAAACGAGTGGGCTAGAAAAAGTAATTTCGGAATAATTGTTCGTGAGGATAAAATTCCGCTGAAGAGAGAAGTTCTCGCAGCGAGTGAGATGCTCGGCATTGACCCTTTCACCGTTGCAAATGAGGGAAAGGCAATCATAGGCGTAAAACCTGAAAAGGCAGAAAAAATTTTACAACTAATAAAATCAATGAAATTGGGCAAGGACGCCCAAATAATCGGCGAAGTTACAGACAGGTACAACGGCAAAGTCATTCTTGAGACGGTCATCGGCGGCAGAAGAATAATGCAGCCGCCGATTGGCGACCCAGTGCCGAGAGTCTGCTAATATTTTCGATTCCGTTAGGAAGCTGGCGAGAAATGCCATCTTCCTTGCGGAAGAACGAGAAAATAGTTACATAGCCTGAGCTAATGCCGATTAAATTATAAAAAAATAAAAAAACCAGAAGCGATTAATATCTTCTCGGCTTGCGTTTCTGGTAGCACTCTCTACAATACACAGGTCTTCCTTCGGAAGGCTTGAAAGGAACTTCTGTTTCCTGACCGCAGTCTGCGCAGGTAGCCTTATACATCTTTCTTTCTCCACCGAATCTTCTTTCTCCATATTCCATTTATTCACCTTGTTTCTTTAGTTATACACTAGAAGTAGAATCTACTGTATACTGCTTTAAGTTGAATCAACACCATTATATAAACTTATGCCTCTTACGCTAGCGCTTCACTAAAGCCTCTATATTCTTGACAACGATTTCCTTGCCCTCTAAAATTTCTACTGCAGTACCTCTGCATTTAGGGCACTTGACCAATACCATGTGCGAGTGCCCGTGTGCATCAACTTTGACTTTTCCTTCATAGCCGCACTGAGTGCAGCGAATTTTTCCATGCTTAACTTTTATTTTCAATTTAGCATTTCCTGCAACCGTGTCCTGCGAGACCATTTCAAAAGCATGTTTGAGCTGCTCAGGAGTTACGAAGGAAAATTCACCCAGCTCTAACTCTATGTGCGTTACTCTCTCTACATTGCGACCTTCCACCGATTTCTTCACGGTCTCTACGATGTCCATTGCAAGAGATAACTCATGCATTTCAATCCACCTCTCAGCACTTCGCTTTTTCCACGTCTGAAGATTTTGCTTCGCAAAATCTTCTACGTGGAAAGACTCGTGCCGAGACCCGTAACTCGTCGTGTCTTGACCCTTGCGTAAGCAAGTTTGTCGGTATTGCGCTCTTGCTCTCGCAAGCGGGTCTCGGCACGAGCGAGCATTCGTATCTGCACTCGCTTCGAGGAAGCGAGATTTCGCAAGAAAGATGGCATACACACCATCTTCCTGACGGAATGGCATGAGAGTCGCTCATACCCTCGTTCATACCGAACGAATGCTCATGCGAAAAGCTTGCTAGCGAAGTGCTGAGAACCGTACCTATATGCAATTTGGCAGGTTCCTTCCATGGAAACCATG
Organism: Methanobacteriota archaeon; assembly: GCA_043820925.1. Classification (GTDB taxonomy): domain Archaea; phylum Hydrothermarchaeota; class Hydrothermarchaeia; order Hydrothermarchaeales; family JACRDW01; genus JACRDW01. The sequence continues at coordinate 51,869 of JBDRDL010000038.1, forward strand.
CAGGGTCCCCGAGGCTTTTGCGGAGTGCAGGCTTTGCCGAAGAGCTTGCAGTGTTGCGGCGCCAGCTTTCCAACAATCACAAGATGGCAACTGCAGCTCGGGTCCAACTCTCTTACATCGGCGAGCTTTATATTATACTTTAAGCGAGCGTCGTATTCGCTGAATTCTTTTCTTAATTTCAGCGCTGAGTCAGATATTCTTCCTATGCCTCTCCAGTGTCCGCTCGTTGCCTCAAAGACTCGGTTAATAATTTCCTGAGCTTTTATGTTTCCTTCTTTGGTTACAGAGCGCGTGTACTCGTTTTCAACGTGAGGATTTCCCTCTTTCACCTGCTTCAGAAGCATGGCAATTGCCATCAAAACATCGAGGGGCTCGAATCCGGCAACAACTACTGGAACCCTGTAAGCCTCTGGGAATAACTGGTAAGGTCTTAGACCAATTATAGTCGAAACGTGACCGGGAGCAATAAACCCGTCGAAGCGGTGCTCTCCGACACCAACCATCAGTTCCATTGCAGGCGGTATTAAGCGGTGCGAAATTAACATGCTGAAATTTTCAGGCGGCGAATTTAGTACAATGCTTGCAGTTGCGGGCGCAGTAGTTTCAAATCCAGTTGCAAAAAAAACGACATCTTTGCTGCTCTTCTCTGCAATCTCAACCGCATCAGCGGGACTGTAAACGATTCTAACATCTGCGCCCTTTGCCCTAGCGTGGTCTAGTGAAGACCTGCTTCCTGGCACTCTAACGACGTCTCCGAAAGTCGTGATTATGATTCCGTGCTCGGCAAGCCAAATACTCTCGTCGATTTCCTTAGCAGGAGTTATGCAGACAGGGCAGCCCGGACCTGCGATGACTTCAATATTCTCGGGGAGCAGGGAGCGCAAGCCGAAGCGGGTTATCGCGTATTCATGCGTTCCGCAGACGTGACAGAACTTCAATTTTTCAGAATACTCCTCAATTTTTTGCACAATTTTTTGGGCTAATTTTTCGTCTCTAAAATTGAGCATAGCTCTCAGCTTCCAAAATTTCCTTCCAGTATCTAAGCGATTCTTTCGCTTCTTTCTCGTCAAGCTTTTGAATCGCAAATCCAACGTGAACTATTACATAATCGCCGATTTTTACATCTTCCAGCAAGCTAATATTTGCTTTTCTTTTTACCCCTCCAAAATCGAGAGTTGCCTCGCTGCCCCGAATTTCTAAAACTTGCGCAGGTACTGCCAGACACATATTCTTGACCTCCTACTACCGATGAAAGGTATTGAATGCTCTTCCACTTAAATTTTCCCCCTGTAAATATAAATAAGTACCGCACGGGGTTGTCTAAAAATTCAGGAAAAGCCTAATCTGGCAGGAAAAAGATTTATATATAAATAAAAAAGGAAAATTACATATCTCTTTCTTGGAGGAGTAATTGCAAAATGGAAAATAAGATATTTGCTGTTAGAACCACGATAGGTCGGGAGAGAAGTGTAGCAGACATGATGACTACCCGGACTTCAAAAGAAGGCTTCATGATATACTCTATACTGGTACCTTGCGAGATCAGAGGATATGTATTGGTTGAGGCTGTAAACAAGACCGAAATAGAAAAATCCCTAAGGGGAGTTTCTCATGCGAGAGGAGTTGTGGAGGGAGAGGTTGCCTTCCCTGACATCGAAAAATTCTTTGTGCCGAAGCCGATGGTCACGAAGGTCGATACTGGGGACATAGTGGAGCTGATAAGCGGACCTTTCAGAGGAGAGAAAGCAAGAGTGGTTAGGGTGGATTTAAAGAAGGAAGAAATAACCGTTGAGCTTTTTGAGGCTACTGTTCCGATACCTGTTACTACTCGGGGAGACAGCATTAAAGTCTTGAGAAAGGAGGCAGAGAGTGAAGCAAACGATTAATGTCCTCGTGGACGGAGGCGCTGCGAGTGCAGGTCCACCTCTGGGTCCGGCACTTGGGCCGATGGGAGTAAACATAGGCGTAGTAGTAAGCGCCATAAACGAGAAAACAAAAGATTTCGCTGGAATGAAGGTACCTGTCAAGGTCATAGTTGAGCCTGCAACAAAGGAGTTTGAAATCGAGGTAGGAACTCCGCCCATGAGCGCACTTATAAAGAAAGACCTTGGACTGGAGAAAGGCTCGGGAGAGCCAAAGACAAAAAAAGTAGGAAACCTCAGTATGGAGGCAGCAATAAAAATAGCGAAAACGAAGAGGGACAGCACCTTAGCTGCGAGCCTTAAGGCTGCGGTAAGAGAGGTCGTTGGAGTTTGCGACTCGATGGGAGTTACCGTCGAAGGAAAGCCTGCGAGAGAAGTGCAGAAGGAAATCGCAGCAGGCGCTTATGATAATTTATTAAAGGAGTGATTTGAGTGCTTACTACAGATGCGATTGCAAAAGCTGTAGGAGAGGTCAAGGGAAAAAGCGAGAAACGCAAGTTTGTACAAAGTCTTGACCTCGCAATAAACTTAAACCTAGACATGAGCAAGCCCGAGAACAGGCTCAACGAAGAATTCTCGCTGCCGAACGGAAGAGGCAAGCCAGTTAAAGTAGGAGTAATTGCAGAGGGAGAATTAGCGCTGCAGGCAAAAAAAGTGGCTGACCTCGTTATCACGAGGGAAGATTTAGAGGAGCTTGCGAAGAACAAAAAGGCTGCAAAAAAAATTGTAGAAGAGCACGATTTCTTCATAGCTCAGACCGACTTAATGCCCTTAATCGGCAGGTATCTGGGAACTGTTATGGGACCCAGAGGCAAGATGCCGAAGCCGATACCGGTCAATGCTCCTATCGCACCTGCTGTAGAAAGATTAAAAAGGACCGTGAGGATAAGAACGAAGGAGAAGCCTGTGCTGCATGTTTGCGTTGGTACTGAAGACATGGAGGATAAAAAACTTATTGAAAATATTGAGGCAGTATTAAAATTCCTTGAGAGAAAATTAGAAAAAGGTTTCACAAGCATTAACTCAGTATATTTGAAGACTACAATGGGACCGAGTGTAAAAATAGGTGTTTAGAATTGCGCAGCAAGCAGATACATATAATGCTTCTAGACTTGGAAGTCCTAGAAACCGAAGGTGTCTAGAATGCCGCAGGCAGCGAAGTGGAAGTATGAAGAAGTGGACAGCCTGAAGGATTTGCTTCTAAAGTATCCTGTCATTGGAGTTGTGAATATGGGGGGAATTCCTGCGAGACAGCTCCAGAAGATGAGGAAGCTTCTGAAGGGCGAAGTCTTAATAAAGATGTCCAAGAAGTCGCTCATGCTGCATGCCCTCGAAAAAGCATCGAAGGAGGAGAGAAGCCTCCAGAGCTTGGCAGAGCATATAGGGGGACAGCCTGCATTCATATTCTCAAAAATGAATCCCTTCAAACTTTACAAAATTCTGGAGAAGAACAGGGCTAACGCACCTGCAAAGCCCGAGAGCATTGCTCCGAAGGATATTATGGTTCCCAAGGGAGAAACTCCATTTCCGCCCGGACCGCTTCTCGGCGAGCTGCAGCAGGTTGGAATACCGGCGACTGTAAAAGAAGGAAAAATTGCAATAAAGGAAGACAAAATTGTTGTCAGGCAGGGGGAGAAAATCAGCCCAAAGCTTGCGCTTGCGTTAGCAAGGCTGGGCATTGAACCAATGGAAATCGGTATTGCTCTTCTTGCAGCGTATGAGAAAGGCATCGTATTCTTACCCGAGCTTCTGGCTGTGAACGAGGACAAAACGATAGCCGAGCTAAAGCAGGCTTACCAGCAGGCTATCAATCTTTCGCTGAACGCAGGGTATGTAACAAAAGGCAATGTTGAGCTTGCCATCGGAAAAGCTTTCAGAGATGCCAGGGTACTTGCTGCAGAGGCAAATATATTTGAACCGGAAGTTGTGAAGGATATACTCTCAAAAGCTCATTTGCAGATGTTATCCCTCAAAACTTTAATCGAAAAAAGAGGTGAATGAAATGGAATATGTTTATGCTGCTATGCTCTTGCATGCTGCTGGAAAGGAGATAAACGAAGAGAACTTAGCCAAGGTTTTAAAAGCGCCCGGAATAGAAGTAAATGAAGCAAAAGTAAAAGCTTTAGTCGCAGCTCTGGACGGCGTGAATATAGACGAGGCAATCAAGCAGGCACTGGCGCAGCCAGTAGTAGCGGCAGCTGCACCAGCACAGGCGAAGGCAGAAAA
>JBDRDL010000039.1:0-32345 GCA_043820925.1 Methanobacteriota archaeon
CTCTTCGTCTATGTCCTCGAGTTCTTCGCCCAACTTGGAAAGAATCCCCATTACCTTTGTTACAGGCGTTTCTGTGAGTTGAGAAATCTTAGAGATGGAGAAGCCCTTTTTGTGATAATCTAAAACCATCTCTTCCACGACACCCTTGGCAATGTACTGGCGGGCGACGGCAGAGATTGGAAGGTACCCCTCTTTGGACTTCCTCTTGAGGTATTCTGCAACTTTCTCCGGGAGGGTAACGTTTATATTTGCACCCATTTTTCACCACCTTTTGACTCGATCTAAGACTTTTTCGATGTCCTTTTTTCTGATGTAGGTCTCCTTTAAGAGGTTTAGAAAGGATGTGCATCTTGCCTTCGATATCTTTTCTTTTTTGAGCAAAAAAGCCATGAATTGTGGAGTAGTGAAGCACTTTATCTTGTTCATCTTCGCAATCCATCTCAGTAATTTATCGTCAGTTACCAGAGCGCAACTGTTTCTATGTTTGAAGGATAGATTGATCAGATGCACGTCAGACTCTGATAGGAATATTTTTTTGTTTTTAGGAATATGAGGATTGCTGCTCTCCACTTTTAATATTTCTACTTCTAGATTTATTCCAAGTTCATTTTCTACTTCCATTGCAACGCTATTTATTGTAGCGAGGTTCATCGTCTCTAACATGCTTGCATCTGCCTTTATTATATTTATTAGGAACGTAGCATTTACAATAATTTGCATAATTTATTCATATACTTGGAAATATTTAAAGCTATGGAATTTAAACCTTACTATAAGCGATGAACTCGTAGTCCAGAAAAGGTCTGCCCCCCCATTTTTCCTTGAACTTTCTGACTCCTTCGTTTATTCCCAAGCCCATGTTTATGTATTTTTTTCCTTTCTCTTGAGCCATTTTTACAAACTCATTAAACAGCAAATCGCTGGCTCCGGGCACATAGTTTTCTCTGGAAATGAAGCTGAACATATAGAAGGCATAATCCCTGGAAAAATCTATTACGCTGAATGCAGCTAAGCTGCGATTCTTATCTCTGGCATCGAGGACTATCGCTGTTGGGGAGGAAGAAGTATAAGCAGGAATATTTTCAAATATGTATTTCGTGCGCTCGTCTGTGCTTCGCATCTTGAGGAGTTCTTGAATCAGCTTGTGGTGCTCTTCTGCTATTTTTCCTCTCTCTACGACCAAATCCTTGGAAGCCCTCGCAAGCGCATTTCTCAGCTTTTTACTGATTTTGAGAGACCTTAAATCCAGCAGGAAATACTCATCCGATTCAACAATCACTTCCTCAACAGAAGGCAGCTCTGGAGCAATCACAGCAACATTTTCTGGCTTAAACTTTTCCACAGCCTCTTTTAATGTTTTTTCAAGAATTCTCTCATCGAAATCTATGCCAAGAGGATAGCCTATGAAAACGAGTTGATTTTTTCCAAAATAGCATAAATAGTTGGAAATCAGGAAGGGCTCGAGCTTGGAAATTGGAACAACGTAGCTAACCATGTGCTCTGGTATATAAGCATGCTCGAATACAAAGCTTTCCTCGTCTTTACTTAACATGTTGAGCATAAGGCGCAGGGTCATAAGTGCTGGCGAATCTGACTTGATTCTTCTAAGCGATTCTTCAAAGAGTTCAAAGATCTTTCAACTTTCTTTTCTGTAACTTTTTTAAACTCCTTTTCGACGAGACCAAGCGGGTCAAGAAGCCTGTAAAAGAGGCGGTCCAAAAGTCCCACGGAGTACTCTGAATTGTATGTTAATTCTGTTTTTTTATGCACTGGTTTCAGCATATACGACTCTTCAATTCTTATTGGAAAAAAATACAAAAGTTTTGATTCGGATATTCTCCGAAATGCCAATTTTTTGTTCTTGACCCATTCTGTGATCTGATACTCGTCAGAATCTTCCCCTATTGTTTCCCTAAGCTTTATTAAACTTAAGCGATATCTTTTTGATTTAAAGTGTCTGCGATAGGTCATGCCATTTCCTTTTCCTTCAGAAGTAATTTCAACTCTTTCTATGCCTTCTATCCAATCTGGTATTTTACGCGGATCTGATATGTAATCGAAAACTTCTTCTGGCAGTGCTTTTATCATTATCTCCTTTTCTATTTTCATGCTATCTTGCTCAAATAATATGCCAGGCAAGCCCAGTTGCCGGCAGGACTCCTGTCTTAAATACAAGAACTATCCTTCCCACGTCTTCACCTTCTCTCTCACCGCTAAGACAGGGCAGGGGGCATAGATTATTACTGAAGAGGCCACGCTTCCAAGCAGTCTTTTTGTTACAGATGCACCTCTCGTCCCCATGACTATAAGGTCTATATCTTCTTTTTTAGCGACCTTGAGAATAGTATCTGCAGCGTTTCCCTCTTCGACTAAACCCTTAACCTTTAAATTTTCCTTCTTCGCAGCCCTAACTACCTCTTTAACTGCCGGTTCTCCTACGTCTCTCCTTACAGCCTCTGCCACCCTGTCGGCCAATAGATGAGGCATATCCACAACGAAAAGAGCTACAACCTCAGCATTTCTTTGCTTTGCTGTGTCCAGAGCAACTTCCACTGCAAGTTTAGCAGCTTTGCTGCCGTCCGTCGGCACTAAAATCTTTTTGACATTCCATACCATCATATCACCCTTCATAGCATGGGAAATTATAGTAGCAGCAGCATATAAATTCTGCGGTTTACAGGCTTGTTTCAAGGGTGCTGGGTTTTATCTATCGGGATTCGCTGAGCATTTTTAAAAGGTCTTCTGTGGAGAGCACTTTAACTAACGACTGCCTCTTCAGCGCCTTATCATTTGACCATATTCCAATGCCTAATTTTAAAGCCAGCGCAAAGTATTGCACATCGTCCTTGTCCGGAGATATTTTCTTGGCACCTCCGACTGATTCTTTAAACTCTTGCAAGGGGACAAATTCAACTGCTATCTTGAGCAATTCTAAAGTTAACGAGAACTGTTTCTCGTTTAAACCAAACTTCTCTTTAATTTCTTCTTTGTGCTCTTCGAGTTCTTTCAATAAAAACTTGGGAGAAAAAAGTTTTACATCCTCTAAATACGATTTCTCTTGCCCTTGATTTTTGATTGAAAAAGGAAAATAGCACATTGGCATTTGCGACTAAAAGCATTCAAATCAACTTCAGTTCATTCGAGCCTGCTTTTTTGAACTTCTTCGAGAACTCGATAACTTCCGCTTCGCTCAGCTGCTTTGCTCCTTTCATTAACTCATCGAAAAATTTGACCAGCATTTTCTTTTTGGCTTCTAACTCTACGATTTTACATAATTTGCGTTCTATTTCTAATTTCTCAGCTTCCAATTCCTTGGGGAGCGGTATCACAACCGTAGCTTTTTTCAATGCCATATGTAATACTCCAAGAGTGGCGTATTTAAACATTTCTAAATTTACTTCCTTCCACCCCATTTTATTTGGCGGCAGCAGCATATAAATTCTGCGATTTAGCCGAGTACCAGTAACTTGTACCACCAGATTATACCAATGAGAACGAGCAGCAGCCCCTCTTTTCTTGATACTATCCAGCCTGTCTTCATTAGAATAGTTACCAATATAACGCTTCCCACCATTATAAATATGTCAAACCTCGCAGCAATATCGAATGACATACGGGTTAGCATTCCGGCAAAACCTATAACTCCGAATATGTTGAAAATGTTGCTCCCTATTAAATTGCCCGCAGATATAGCATAACGTTTCTTTATCACCGCCGCCATTGAAACAGCTAACTCGGGCACAGAGGTGCCAAAGGCAACGAGGGTGACTCCAATGACCCACTCCGAAATACCCACCGCCCGAGCAATAGCAACCGATGAGGAGACGAGAAGGTGAGCACCAATGATAACGCCTGCCAAGCCAATAACCAACAAGATTGCATCAGACCATTTTGCCTTCTCGGCTGGAATCTCAGCCTCTTCAGGCACATCCCTCTCCCAAGCAAGGAACCCTACGTAAAGAATCAAACACAAAAACAAGATAATCCCCTCTGCCCTTCCGATAGTGAGGTTGTATATGAAAGCGAATACGATGAGGGTTCCAAGGAACATAAAAAGACAATCGCGCTTGACGAGCTTTTCAGTGGTAATTACGGGGCGGACAATGGCAACCAAACCAAAGATTATCAATATGTTAAAAATATTTGAACCCACAACGTTTGCGACAGCTATGTTTCCCATGCCTCTGAGCGCCGCACTGAGAGAAACAGCAAACTCTGGCGCAGAGGTACCAAAAGCAACGATAGTAAGCCCGATTACGAGCTGAGAGACGTGAAATCTAAATGCAATCTTTGCAGCCGAATCGACTAACCAATCAGCACTCTTAGCAATCACCAATATCGATATGCCGACTATTAAAAAATCCAAGGTTAAGGTCATAATTATCTCTTCCTAACTTTAACATAAAAAAAGAAAAAGAGGGGTTGGGAAACCCCTTAGACTTTCGTAACTCCTGATATCTCTTTTTTCCTTAGTATGGCGCTGGCCACAATATGCCTCCCCAGATTAGATATGCCAGGACCAGGGTAAAGGCTATATTGAACAATTGAGCCACTGTAAATACTATAGCAGGTTTTCCTGCACCAAGCTTTAAGATATCCATTACTTTTGTCTCCAGTCCAATGCATACGAAGGCAAGGCAGAAGAACCAGCCTCTAGCTACCTCGGTTACGCCCTTTATTATGGCGCTTGTCGCCTTAGCACCTATTCCGGGAACCAATACCAGCGAAAACAGCATGGACGCCAGAATAAATCCAAGGATAAACTTCGGGAATCTGAACCATATTTCATAGGCACTCGGCCTCTCTTCTTCTGGTTTTCTCTCTACCTTGAGGACAAAGTAGAGGGCGATTCCTAATGCAGCTATTGATATCAGCAGATTTTGAGCCATCTTGACGATAGCAGCAATTTCCATCGCTACAGGGCTGTGTATTACACCGGCTGCCACAACCGCAGGTGTGGTATCAATCGTGCCGCCTATCCATGCACCAGCAACAGCGGGCGGCATGCCCACTATTTTGGCAATGGCCGGCATGATTACCAGCATCGGTATTGCCATCAGCAGGACCAGCGATATCGTATAACTTATCTCCTTTGGGTCTCCCTTACAGGCACCTCCAGCAGCAATTGCAGCGGAAACACCGCAGATAGATACAGCGCTTGAGAGTATCACTGCCAAAGACTTTTTCAGTCCAGCCCACATAGCGAAGTAGAAACAGGCGTACCATACTACCAAGACGACGAGAAGAGCCTGCAGCATGGCATAAGGTCCCGCTTGCAGAATTTGGTGAAAGAGAATCCTAGCTCCTAACAGCACAAGACCAATCTTTATGAACATCTCGGTTCTCACTGCGGGCATAACCCATTTTGGGGTGCCAACTGTATTGCTTATCAAAAGACCGAGCACCAGTGCCCAGAGTGCGTATGCTAAGCCCCAGCTAACAATAGTTTTCTGGTGTGAAAAGAGCATTGCCAGGAAAGCAATGAAAAAAACCAACGTAAAGCCTGTCCAGTACTCCTTTATATTCTTTCCTGCTCCTCTTATCGCCAGCGTCGTTATTATAAGAATTCCCAGACCCACCAGTGCATAACCCCATAGCAGGTTGGGCGAGAGGGCAGCGCCTATATCTATCCATTTTCCAACCTTGGGCACCTTTGTAACAATGCCTGCTATACCTAAAAACATTATAAAGAATCCAAGCCACACTGCCCACCAGTCTTCACTCTTCCACAAAGACGACCAATTTATTTTTTCCTCGGCCATCCAAACACCTCCGTTCATCTATATGGAAGCAACCAGTATATTTATAGTTTATGGTGTTGTGCACAGCGTATGCACAACCGCAGTCTAAGGTCTTTTACCCAAGGTAACATTTACAAATTTCTGCTCTCCGTCCCTTATAAAACCCATCTCGACTGAATCGCCCACGCTGCGGGTGCCGAGGTGCTGGACTATATCCACCATTTCTTTCACTTTCCTTCCGTCTATCGAGGTTATCACGTCGCCTTCCTTCAAGCCAGCCTTTTCTGCAGGACTTCCCGATACCACGCTCGCAATTAGCACTCCTTCGGTTAAGTCTTTTCCAGAAATTCCGAGCCAGGGATGCGCCACGCTTCCTTTTTCGATTAACTGCTTCATTACTCTCTTTGCGGTGTTTATCGGAATAGCAAATCCTATTCCTACAGAGCCCTGTACAGGAGAGAATATGGCTGTGTTGATTCCTATTACCTCGCCCCTGGAATTTACTAAAGGACCTCCCGAGTTGCCTGGATTAATCGAAGCATCTGTCTGAATCACGTTTACGATTATGTATCCCTCGTCGGTTATTAAAGTTCTGTTCAGGGCGCTTATTACTCCTGCTGTTATGGTCCCGTCCAGACGGAAGGGATTCCCTATTGCGATTGCACGCATTCCTGCCCGAAGGGCATCTGAATCTCCGAGAGCAGCGACCTTCAGAGCACGTGTGGGAGCAATCTTTATCACCGCCAAGTCAGTGCTCGGGTCAGTACCTACCAGAGCAGCATCTTTTTCAGTACCGTCAGGTAGGACAACTTTTATGAACTTTGCATTTTCTATTACATGATTATTTGTTAGTATGTATCCCTCGGGGCTGACGATGACGCCAGAGCCCACGCCCTCCCGTGGAACGACTTCCATGAAAAAGTTCCTCGTCAGCACAGTCGAAGCTATGTGCACGACTGAAGGCGCAACCTTGTCGTAGGCGCTGATTATAATTTCTTCCTCTACATCTACACCTGCGCCTACTACTTCAACCGGCTTCACTATCTCCATGGTTTTCTGACCAAATCCAAAGTAGCTAACTGCCCCTAAAATAAGCACTCCGCTCAGCAGCCCGCTGAGCACTCCAACTAGAGCATAAGATGCAAAAGAACCTCTTTCCATGCCTAACCCCTTTTTTCTTTTAAAAAGTTAACGACTGGTATTACTTCCATACTTCTCGTCCATCCTCTGCCTTATCTCATTGAGAGATAAACCGTCGATATACCACTTATAAGCATCCAGCGCTTCGTTTATGCATGCGTCGCAGTAAACCGCACGTTCTGTAAATCTTCCCTCGCCGTCGAGGAAGCAGCCCAGCAAACTCTTGCACCCGCAGTAGCACGGCAGCTTTTCGAGCACCTCTGGAATTTTAGTTGCTATCGTATATGCCTCAAAGGTTTTCTGATTACGGTACGCATAGTCTGGCAGAGGAATTGAAGATTTTTGCCTTGCACCCATCGAGCCCCCACTCAAAAGTGCATAGGCTGCGACTGCGCTGACGAATATGAATATCGTAAAAAATATGAATGCATAATTCGGCTTTTCTTTTTTCGCTACTCTCTTGGGCTTTACCATATCCATTTACTCCTTACTTAGCGTTATCAAAATTATAAAATTGGCGGAGCATACGGAAGCAGCAGCTTCTGTACGTACCTGTCTATGCCAAAGAGCATTGCAGCTCCAGCGAGAATCAGAACCCAGCCAGCAATTTTCCTTATCAGCACCGAGTTTCGATTGACCCATTCGACTTTGCCTGCCGTGTATTTGCCGCCGTACGCTATTGCGAGCATCGGTAAGCCAATGCCGATCGAGTATGCCAGCAGCAGTACCGAGCCGTTCAGCAGGTTCCCCTGCACCGCCGCATACGCAAGTACAGAGCCGAGAATCGGTCCAACGCAGGGAATCCATACTATTCCCAAAGACATGCCCAGAACAAATGCTCCGAACAGGGAGTCTTTTGAACCCCTGCTAATCCCTGACCCGAAAAAAATATTCACAAGCCTGGAAGAATACTTTGTATAAATCTCGTCTATTCCTTCATCCACCATGACCGCACCGAAGCCGATGACAGCGGCAATGAAAATGAATCTAAGATAATCTATAAATCCTGATGCAGCTAAACCTATTGCAGAAAACAAGCCGCCCATGAAAGTGAAAGTTACTGCACTGCCCAAAACTATGAGCAGCGGACGCAGCCTGTGCCCGACGCTGCCGGCAAGCATTGGAGGCAGAATCGGTATAACACAGGGCGTTGCGATTGTAAGCACTCCTGCGAGAAAAACCAAGAATATCGAAGGCTCGCTCATTTTCGAACACTCCTTTTGTCAGCTCTCCTCGCTATCGCTCGTCGCCCGACACTGACAAGCAGTGAGCGCAACTCAGTCGTTCTCGACCCTTGCGTGAGCAAGTACATCGCCTTTGCGCCTACCTTCGGTAGAGAAAGCTGAGCTTCGCTCATTTTTCCACCTTTACTAGTGCAAGCATGCCTGCTACGAAAAGAATAATCCCGAGCCACAGATAGTTTACAAGGGGTATTATTTTAATCGTCAGCGGAATTTCGCTGCCGCTTGTGCCCGTGAATATCACGTACACGTCCCTATCTATTCCCCTGTCTATCATTACTCTTTTGACCTCTCCCTGCGGATACCACACAACCTTTGCGATTCCTCTCCCGACTCTGTCTTTTCCCTCATAAACCTCAACGCTGATTTCCTGCACTTCGGAAACTACCTTCCTAGAAGTATATATCTCATTCGAAATCATTAGTACATCATAAGTTTTATTATCTATTTCTATGTCAAAAACCAAGACCCCTGCAGCTGCGATTTCGGTGCCACTTGGAATGCCAGCAGCCCTTGCTGCCACCCATAAAAATTTATCACCTTCAGCTAACTTGAGAAAAACAATATTGCCTCGACTAACCGCTTGCTCTAAGCGACCCCTTACCAGGTATATATCGGGATGGCTTAGATTCCTGCTGTAAAACTCTGATAGACTTAAAGCCTGCGGCAGCTCTTTTTTTTCTTTGGAGTACTCTGCGTATTCCCTGTAGTCCAGCAGCTTTGCGCCGTAGCTATTTGAGTAAACGATTTTATCAGACGCATCTATGGAAACTGAAAACTCTTCTGTAAATAAAGCACTGAAAGCTGCCCCAATCAAAACCAGCACTACGCCGAGATGAATAGCCAGTATACCAGCTTCTCTGAGCTTTCTCTGCCTGTTTAACCTCTCCCTTCCCCTCTCGAAGAGGCTGTAAAGTATGTAAATGGAGGGAGGAATGAAGCTCAGGCTTGACATCGAGCCTATGAAAGAATAGAGGAAAGGCTTTTCGGGAGTAACTACGGCAGAGTAATCAACGATATTCCATGCTTCCGAGGGTCTGATAAATGCAAAAATAATCGTCAGCGCAGTAAATGCTATGCATTTCTTTATTCGCCTCTCTTTTTCAGAGGGCCTGAAATTCAGACCCAGCCCAAGCAGCAGCATGGCTGCGATTATGAATGGATAGCTCCATAAATTGAAGAAAGCAACTCCTACCCCGACCTTATTGCCTGTCATCAGCTTGTAAATCGCAGGGAAAGTTATTCCCCAGAATGAGATGAAAGTCAGAATTATGAAAAGCAGTACAGCGCCGTAAAAAATGTTGGTTCTGCTCAGAAGCGAGACCTCCTCTTTCCCCTCCCTTCCGCAATACCGTAAGGTAGGCGCAAGAATTTCGTAAGGAAGCTGGCAGGAATTCCGCAAGGAAGCTGGCGTGTTCGCCATTCTTTCTTGCGAAAGCCGCCATTCTTTCTTGCGAAAGCTTGCGGTCTTGCTGTCGCAAGGAAGATGGCATTTCTCGCCAGCTTCCTCTCGGAATCCGCCTTTCACGTATCTGGCGGCTGCAGGAAAAAGTGTCGCTATGCTGCACACCGCAATCAAAACTACTAAATACATTCCGACTTCACCTGAGCCGAAGGCGTGTATAGATTCGAAAAAACCACTCCTCGTTACGAGAGTTGCGTAGAGCACAAGCACAAAAGACAAAGCAACTAACACAGGAGCCAGAATGCAGTACTTTTCTCTATTATTTCTGTGCTCAGCCAGCGAATGAAGAGCACCGGTCAAGAGCAGCCATGGAACGAGCGAGGAAGTCTCAACTGGGTCCCAAGCCCAGAAGCCCCCCCATCCTAAAACTTTGTAGCTCCAGAAGCCCCCGACAGCTATTCCCGAGGTTAAAAAAATCCAGCTTACCCTGCACCACCGCACAACGTTAGCTATCCAATCACAATTCTGGGTAAGCAGATACACGACTGCAAGTGCAAAAGGAACGGTCATCGCAGCGTAGGCTATGAATATCAGGGGCGGGTGTACAGCCATCCATGGGTCGATTAGGAGAGGATTTAAACCGCTGCCGTCGCTCGGCACGAAAGATACATCCAGCCCTGGATTCGCAGCATAAATCGTCTGAAATGGCGAATCTAATATTGTCAGCCAAACAAAATACAGTCCAATTGATATAATGATTATCTGCGCATCTCTAATAAAATCGTTAAAGCTGTTTTTCTCGCTGAGCCACAGGCTGCCAATGCATATGAGGAGAGCCCACAGCAGCAGCGTACCCTGCTGCCCTGCCAGCACGCCGGACAGCTTGTAAACCAGGGGCAAATCCCTGCTCGTATATCTCCAAACATAGTCTATCGTTAGATTTGGTGCTAGAAAGTAGTAAGTCAGCAAAACAAAATCTGCCAGCAGCAATAGAACGAAAATTCTAATCAGCCATTTTGCATCTTTATTTTTAAGCAAAAATGCGAGCGCAGATATTCCGGCTGCCAGGCTTAGATATAAAATTAAATTTCCGGTCATATTTTTCCTTCTTTGATTTGCTCAAGCATCAAAAGCAGCTGCTCCTTGAATGCAAATCCAGGAATCCTGGTTATAATCTCACCCTTAGAGTTTAGGAATATCAGATAGGGGGGATATTGCACCCCGAAGCGCCGTGCATCCATTTTGTTTTCATCTAAATCTATTGCAACCAGTACAAAATCTTCCTTTAAAATTTTCGAAACTTGCTGGCCGGGATAAACCTTTTCGTGCAGGGTTATGCAGTACTTGCACTGGAGAGTCCAGAAATAAATGAGCACAGGTTTGCCATGCCCTGCCGCAGCCTTCTGCCCTTCCTCGTAATTCTTGTACCACCTCATCCCTGCAATATAGGTGTACTTCTCATCGCTTATCAGGGGTGCTGCATCCATGGAGTAATACACAAATAAGACCACAGCGACGAGCGCTAAAATTGTAATCGCCTTTTTCGGTTTCATTTTTTCTGCCTCATGTATTCCAAAAGCTTTTCTATTCCTTCTTCCAGCTCGACCTCCGGCTTCCAGCCGAGCTCTTTTTCAGCCTTCTCGACGTTTAAATAAATTCTCCTGACCTCTCCTTTAATCGGCGGCGCATGCCCTGGCTTGATACTCGTATTTAAAATCTTTTTTATCATGTCAAAAATTTCATTGACCGAGGTTTCCTTTCCAGTAGCGATGTTGTAAACTCTGTTTCTGCCATTTTCCAGCGCCAAAGTATTTGCCCTCACCACATCGCTAACGTAAACAAAATCTCTGGTTTGGTTGCCGTCGCCGTTAATCGTTGGTCTCTCGCTATGAAGTACTTTATTTGCGAATATCGCCACAACACCGGCTTCGCCGGTGCCGCTCTGCCTGGGACCGTAAACATTTCCATACCTCAGCGCAACGTAATCCAAATCATAAATTTCCTTATAAACCTGGAGGTATTTTTCTGCGATGTATTTCGAAACTCCGTACGGGGAGAGCGGAGCTATTGGATGCTCTTCGTCCACTGGCAAATATCTGGGCTCCCCGTAAACAGCTCCGCCTGAGGAAGCGTAAATGAATTTCTCCACTTCCTTGCAGCATTCAAGCAGATTGAGTGTGCCTTTGATGTTCACATCTGCGTCGAGAACTGGGTCATTCAGAGATTTTCTGACATTAACTTGCGCTGCTTGATGAACAACGATGTCGATTCTTTCTTTCCGGAATATCTCCTCTAACCTATCATTTAAGCCTGCTCTGTAGAACTTCGCATTTTTATTCACGTACTCTTTTTTGCCTGTGGAGAGGTCGTCCAAAACTACGATACGATATCCTTCAGAAATCAGCGCATCGACGATATGCGAGCCTACGAATCCTGCGCCGCCTGTTACCAGAATAGCCATTTAAATACCTCTAACTTTCTCATAGAGCTGAATTAATTCATGAAGTTCGTCCTGCTTCAAATTGCTTTTCGCCAGTGTATCCAATATCGCTTCCCTTCTCTATTTCCTCGTCTATTTCTCTCACCGTCAGGTTCGTCAGTTTGGCTAGCTCCTGTACTGCCCCTCGTCCAGAAGTAAGGAAGCAATTTTTTCTCCTAATATTTTTTTAACCTCGCTCTGCATCTCTGCCATGCTTCAAAATTTAAATAATCAAGTATAAATTAATTACCGAGCTCACGAGCTTATCCTGAAAAGGGAGCAAAACTTTATATATTCCTTGTCCCAGCATATACCAAGGAGGTAAAAATTATGTTCTATGTAAATGGTTTGGAATATCTGGGCAGAGACGTTAAAATAAAAGGGAAGACGATGAAGGGTGTGGAGGCAAAGCGCTTCGTAACTTTGAAAAAGACCAACACCAAACCCACAAGGGATGAAGTATTGAGCCTGGCAAAAGCCAGGAAGGGAGTCAAGAAAGTCTGGGTCATGGAGATGATTGGAAACAAGTGGAAGAAAGTCATGAACGTGATAAACCTTTAGTCATCTTCATTTTTTAATTTTTGCAGCAAGCCTTCGTCAAGCACTCTTAAGCTTTGAAATAGGCGTTGGATTTGCAGCCCTTATAGCGATGTGCAGGTTCATGGAAGGGTCGTACTTTCATCTCAAGCCCTGCCAGCTGTATTTCACGCATGCTCCTCAACCCAGACTTCCCCGTCTGTGGTAATCTCTTTCTTCCATATAGGCACTGTTCGCTTGAGCTCGTCTATGCACCAGCTGCATGCTTTGAAAGCCTCGTTTCTGTGCTCAGCTGCTACGATTATCAGAACTATGTTCTCGCTGATTTTAATCTCTCCGGTGCGGTGGATTATTGCCACTTCGACTACATCAAAATTTTTCAGAACTCTTTCCCTGAGTTCCTCCAGCTTTTTCTGCGCCATCTCTGGATAGTGCTCGTATAACAATTTTTTAATCTCCTTGCCCCCCGAAAATTCTCTGGCAGTTCCGAGAAATGCTACTACGCCGCCTATCCTCGCAGACGTTGCCTTGACTTTTTTGATTTCCTCTTCGACCGAAAAATCTTCTCTCTGGATTTTAATCACATCTTCACCCTCCAGAAACAGGAGGAAATATCGCTATCTCGTCGCTCTCTTTCACAACAGCATTTTCAGCAGCTACCTCATCGTTCAAGGCTACTACCGCATTGCCCTCCTCTATCATTTTTTTCAGTCCAGGAATCTTTTTATCCAGCACTTCAATCACATTTTCCAGGGTAGTCTCTCCTTTGGTGCTCAATTTTATTTCAGATTTTCCAATTTTTTCCCTGAAACTCGCAAAAAATTTTACAGTTACCATGTTACTCTATCGTTGCATGCCGCATGCGCATATAATCCTCGCTTTTCTTCAGGTGCATCATCAGCTCAGCTATCAAGCTGTCCAGAAAAATCAATACAGAAATCTCGAAAAGCGTTCCGAGAGGCGCAAGCGAGTAGTGCTCTCCCTTAATCTGCCTCATTAGGAAATCCCTGTCTCCCAGAAGCTTTGTCCTGCCCTTTACTACTACAACGTAATCCGCAAGTTTGCCTGTCGAGGAGTTTGGATAGGAGGTTATTAAAGCTACTTTAGCCTTGACGTTCTTCGCTATTCTTGCTGCGTTGACTACGGAAGTAGTTTCTCCAGAACCGGAAATCGTTATCAGCAGGTCGCCTTCTCCTATCGCAGGAGTAACGGTCTCCCCTATCACGAATACGTTTATTCCGAGGTGCATCAAACGCATAGCAAAAGCTCTCGCCACCAATCCAGACCTGCCTGCGCCGTAAACAAAAACTTTATTTGCTTTTTCCAGAGAGTTTAGCAGGGCGTTTATCTGTTTTTTATCCAGAGAATTTGCGACATTTTCTACGTGCTGCGCAATGCTGGACATGGCTTCCTTCAAAACGTCCATGGAAGTACTTGTAGTGCTTTCTATATATCTTTTTTGTTTAATGGGCAGTAGGTATAGACGCAGGTTGTGCAGTCTCCTCTCAGCGCCTTTATCTCCTTCTCGCCTTTTATCGATTCGACAATCTCGATTGCTTTTCTGACTTTTTTCTCTTCGCCATCTACGAGGAAAGTCCTGCAGCTAGAACTTCCTATGCTGCCGGAACCTATGGAAACTGCGCTAACGCCTGCGAGGATTTCGAATGCCTCGATTTCTGTGATTATCTCCCCGGAAACAGGCATTATGCCGACAGGTATGCCGGTTGAATAACTGGTCTCGTAGATACCTGCTGCTTTAGAAATTTCATCCACTGAGTGGGGAATCAGCTTTTCTAATCCGACCGGGATAATCAGCTTTATCCCTCTCGCCTTTATCACACCTAACACGTTTGCAATCGTACCACCGACCAAACTTGCCATCATCACGCCAGCCGTGCCTTCAAAATCCAAAGCATTCGCTCCCTTTATAAAAACGTCATTATTCTTCATTCTTTTTACAACTTCCTCTATATTCTCTTTTATTATCCTGCCTTTTTCTATAACAACGCTCTTCAATCTTTCAGGAGCAGGTATAACGCAGGTGCCATGCTCGTCAACAAAGCCCGCAATGTATTTCTCCTTCTTTATTTTTCTTCCAAGTATTTCCTCCGCAACGAATGCATTCGTCGAACCCAGAGCTATGGCTACGATGCCGTTCTTCAGGGCTTTTTTTACCCACTCATGCTCCTTAACAGCCCTGCCAATCAGCCTTTTTGATTCTGGAGCAGTAAGAGTAAATTGTGCCTTCCTCACTCGATTCTCTCCCTGATGTAGTCTATCCTGCATTCTGTATCCTTTGCGAGTTTCTCAATTTTTTGGACCGCTTTTTCTCTGTCTTTTTTAGAACCGACTAGATAGAACCTCATAATAGAGGGTATCTTTTCCTCTATTCCAGCCTTCAAGGCTGCGAAGGAAACCTCGCAGTGCATCACGTCTACGTCTATATCTTTAATTGCCTCAGAGAGTTTGAAAATAACATCCCTCTCCAGAATGTGTCCAACCATCCTTACCTCAGTTTTCGCTTCAAGCAAAAGACCACCTCCTTCAACATAGAAAATTTTGCCTTCGGCAAAATTTTCAGATGTTGAAAATTTCTACGTTGAGGGAATGCAGCCGATTTATAGTGAGAAGGCTCTGGTGCTTGGGGAATATATTGTTATAGCTGACCTGCACCTTGGCGTAGAGCACGAATTTTCTGAGAACGGAATAATCATTCAGTCGCAGTCGAAGAAAATGGAAGATAAAATCATAAAGCTCCTGAAAATTTCAAAGGCTAAAAAACTCATAATTCTCGGAGACCTAAAGCACAACATACCAAAAATATCTTGGCAGGAATATGCAGAAATTCCCAAGTTTATCGACAGTCTATCGAGGCATGCAAAATTAATTTTAATAAAAGGAAACCATGACGGAAACTTGGAAAAATTGCTACCAAAACTTAGAATACTGAAAAAATTTTCCATCGGCAAAGATGCCCTGCTAACGCACGGGCACATGAGCGAGACCGAGCTGGATTACAATTGCATAATCATGGGGCACAATCATCCCTGCATAGACCTCAAGGACGAATTCGGGCGCAGCATTAAAGAAAGCGTCTGGATAAGAGCTAAGCTAACGCACAGAGCCAGAAAATTTTACAAACTTAAGAAAAACCCGGATATAATAATAATGCCGGCATTCAACGATTTGCTCTACGGCACTCCGTTCAACGCAAAAACCAATCTTCTGGGTCCTTTCTTCAAAAGAGGGCTAATAGACTTGGAGAATGCCGGGGTTTATCTCCTCGACGGAACTTTTTTGGGAAAAATAAAAGAATTAGAGACTCCCAGCAAGGAAAGCCACTAATCCAAAGAACATTCCAAGCTTTACCAGCTTTTGCGCTTCCCGTGCTTTTTTGCTTTTCAAGTTTAGAGCAGCGTAAACAAAAACGGCATCTGCTAAAGCAACTGCCACGAGATAATTTATGCTTAAAATTCCAAACACATAGGGCAGTGGGCTGATAAGAACTGCTGCCAGTATAAAAGTGCTTGCAAGTACTGCGGATTTTTCAACCCCTATTTCCACTGGCAGAGTTTTTATAATTTTTTTGTCTCCTTCCAAATCTTCTATGTCCTTGATTATTTCTCGTCCAGTATTTGCCAGCCCTGCCAGCAAAGCTAAAAGAAGAGTAACTGATGCATTCTCGACCGCAACGCCCCCAAAAAGAAATGGCGAGGCGACCAAATAGCTAACTGTGAAATTTTTCTCAATGCTGCCGCTCTTCTTGATTTTCCATGCATATAGGTAAAGCAGGAATGAATTAAAGGCTGCGAGAAGCAGTGCATATTTATTTATGAAAATACACAGCGCAGCGCCGAATATGAACAAACCCAAAGCATACAGATGCGCAACTCGCAGCGAAATTTTTCCAGAGGGCAGGGGTCGGCCGGGATTGTTTATCTTGTCGATTTCGAGATCAAAGTAATCGTTTATAACATTTCCAGCACCGCACACAAGAAAAGCTACTAGAAATGCGAGATAAACTTCCGTTGTAAAAAATGTTTCAGATGCTATGGTAGCGCCTACTATGACAGCTGTACCCGCCATAAAACAATTAAATGGCCTCAAAATATTAATATACTGAATCAGGGCGACACCCCAAACATTCACTTATGGAATAGATATTTAAATTTAATCATGGCACTATTTCACTTGCATCAGCAAGTGCAGCCATGGGTCAAGACATGAGCCAACATTCGTATAGATTAGTGCGAGGAGCCTGTTGGCGAAAGCGGCGCTCGTGCGCTGATTGACATCAAAGCCCGGTAGTGTAGCGGTCAATCATGCGGGACTCTGGTAACCCTTTTATTCGCTGCGCTCCAAAAGCGTTATCGGAAAAGGGGTTAGAGAAATCCTGCGACAGAGGTTCGAATCCTCTCCGGGCTATCCTCAGCATTCGTCGCATTCGCTTCGAAGAAGCGAGATTTCGAGAGAAAGATGGCAAACACGCCATCTTCCTATCGGAATGGCACGAGTGACGCTCATACTTTCGTTCATTCTGAACGAGTGCCGAGACCCAAGTATTTGCACTACACCAGTGGTGTAGTGCGAAATGATAGCCAGCCTTTCAGAAGGCTGGTCCGAATCCTCTCCGGGCTATAACCCTTTCTTTCTCCAAAAAGATAAACCTTGAAAGGGGTGTCTATAGCGTGGAGAAAGACAAGAGAATGCTCGTGCTTTGATGGAGAAAAATTTTCAAACTTGGAAGTAAAATGGTAGACTTCGTGGAGGGGGTTTTTGTTACTCCGGAGTATTTCGGCTCAAGCAGCTACAAAGAAGCTGCTGAAAAATTGATAGAAGTTACACAAGAAGTATGTAAAAGGCATCGAAGTTAAAAGGGGAATAATTAAAGAGCTGACGATTCTGCCAGTTTCCGGGCTCTGGAGCATATCAAGATGTAGTGAGCAGGTTAAAATACACTATATTTTAGCTTCGCTTTTCAAAATTATCTCACCGATTTTGCCATCCTCTTCGTCTCGCTTGAAATTCTGGACTCCTATGCTGACTCTGATCAAGAACCCAACAAACAAAGCTACCAGGAATATTCCATATGCCAAAAAACTCCTGTAAATAGAGGCTTTCTCTCTGGCTGTTGTAGAAATAATATCACTAACCAAATCCGCATCGCTAGACTCTCCAGCCTTCCCGTATAAAATTTCGGCGTCTTGATATTTTTTAATAGAGATATCATATTTGCCCATCACAAAATCAAAAGCCAGCGGATTTAAAATAAAATACGAATCGCCTATATGCAGCATTTTTTTCCTTGCATTCTCCAATTCTTCTTCAGCTCCGTTTTTAGTATCTATGGCAGCACTTACAGCGCTTGCATAGAGGTTCTCCATCTCTTTTTGTCTCTTAAAGTATTCCTCTGATTTTTCGGAATTGCCGAGCAATGCGTATATCGCGCTCATCCGCTTGTAGTACAGGGAGGTGAACTTATAGTTCGAATCCTTGCTTTCTGATGCCTTTCCGTCGAGGAGAAGGAGAGCATTTTGAGCAGCGGAATTCCATATTTTTTCAGCCGATGCTACGCTTGCGTTCGAGCATGCTCTTAAGTCCTTGTCTTCTAAGTTTTCATTGCCGATCTTCATTCTGTTCAAAGATGTCCTAGCTTTAATCACGGCATCTCCAACCCGATGAATTTTACCCTCGCTCTGGCTCTGTATTGCCTCTTCGATATTGGTTATAAAGGTGCGAGTTCCTGTATATACCGACATTGCCATTGCAATTGTCCTGGTCTCTGCCACGCCCTTCAGCTTCTCCAGGAGAATGCTGGTGTTTCCGATAAGATAGCGTGACTCTGCGTAGCCTCCAATTTGACCCTTGCCCTGCAGGTAAGTTAGAGCTTCTTCAATGCCCGGGAAGTAAACCATAACCTTTGCTGCCACTTCCCTAGAGCCTGCATGCCAAGTACTCAGCCCGAATACCCACTTTTTCTCTCCAATCGTGGCGTCTTGAGGCAGGTAAATCATGAAGCTGTAATTCTTTGAACTTCCCGGAGGTATGTAGTCGTCCTTTGAATAGGATATCCATCCCTCCTCTCCAGACTTGAGAGCAATAGCAAATCCCTCGATAGGAGTATAATTGCCGGTTTCCCTTACTATCAAAATTTTTTCTGAGGTATCCTTTCCGGGCTCAAATGTTATCTTGCCGAGGTCTAAAGAAGCTTCGCTCAAAAGCATTTCAGGTACTGGAACGATATATGTAGCTGGGGGGGCATTCACAGAAATAGCGCTGCTTGAGCTGAGCAGAGGAGTTATATTATATGTATCTGGTCTTAAGTTGCGCTCTGGTATTGCAACTGTTACATTCATGCTCTTGCTGCCGAAAGTTGAAATACTGCCCAGGATTCCTGAATAGTTTATATTCGCCGGACCAAAGCCGCTCAGCAGCACAGAAACATCACCTGCAGACCTGTATCCCATCACCTCGGAAACATTCAGCACTCGAATAAACATCGACCCGGCCCTCACCTTTCCCCAGTCCCGGTCCCATACGGCATTGAGTGTTGCGTTTGGATACACTACCTTAAGTACGATACTTTTGGAAAGGGAATATGCGTTTGTACCTGAAATCGTTAAAGTTCCGGTGTAGCTGCTCTCGCCCATCGTTGCAGGTACTGTAAAAGTTATGGAAATGTTTGTCGAGCCATATGCATCAAGTGTCGCAGACGTACTTCCAAGAGAGACATTAACCCCGCTTATCCCCAGAGATGCTGTGAGACCGGATACGTGGGCAGTTGCGTTTTCCCGGTTGGATAGCAGCACAGCATCGGTTGTGCTGAAAGATGCTGCAGTTCCCTTCGGCTTGTCAAAGAATATGGTAACGGTTGTATTCTGGAAATCAATAGAAGCCGCTGCATGCACACCGGGCACTATTAAAATTGCAATCACCAAGGCAATCAAACTATATCTCACTTTCACTCACCCGTATAAGTTCATTTCCTAGGTAGTAGTCGTAGCTATCGCTGCTCCACGCCATCAGACGATTCAGCAGGAAAAGGGACATGGTTATCAGCAGTGCTATTATTGCGATGAAATACAGGCCAAGTTTATAAGTCAGGGAAAGTGCTGTCTTTGCAACCTCTAAAATTCTCTTATTAGTTTCCTGGATTTTTCCTGTTTCGTGATGATGCTCGTAATAAACCAATGCTTGCTCAAAATGTCTTATAGAGTTTTCGCACAGAAGATATGCATTGATTCTGGAAGGAATGCTGAGCGATTTGTTCAGCGCAGCTGCATATTCCGATTCTGCAATTAAAAACAAAGCATCAGCAGCCCGCATGTCTTCTTTGTATTTCTCTTCCAGATTATTCCACTTTATTCTAACATTTGCAGCCTGTATGCTCTCGCCCGCAGCCTCGTAAGCCAGGGTGGCGTATCTATAGCGAGAAATCTTTTCCCTGGTTTTAACTACGTCCTCTGCTTCTCTGGCGTTGGTTTCTGCCCGGGTAATCAAAAAATCATTGATAGCTTGGTTTGCAGATTCTATTATATCCTCGGCTGCTGCGCCCAGAGCTTTGCTTTCTCTCAGTTTCTTTGCAGTTTCCTTTAGTTTGTAAGATAAATCCAGTGCCTTGATTCGCTCTTCTATATCATTGGATTTAGATAATTTATAGGCTGCATCGAAATCGAAGATAAATTTTTTTGTAGCTTCTGCAAAATTTATCACCTCTTTGCTGCAAGCGCCTCTTTCCCTCCCATACAGTATCAGCAGCATGCTCTGCTTCACGTCATTTAGCTCGGAATACTCGTTGAAAGCTGGGGACTGGTATACCCTAATCTCCTTGGCAAGCACGCCGCAATTCTGGGCACTTGCCGCAGGTAGTACTGCCAAAGCAAGTACGAGCGAAAGCAGTGCGACTCTGAGACTCATGTTTTTTGATACCACCATAAAATATATGTACTTTTGTGTCGTTCTGTTATTTAATGCCGTATACATTCATAGGAGTAGGACAGTGCGGAGGAGGCATAGTAGACGCAGCCTTCTATGACAAAAGCATGTTCAGGGTAGCTGTTCCCATCGCAATCAACTCTGCCACGATGGACTTACAGACCATGAAGAATATAAGCAGGGAATACTGGATTGGAATGTCCAGAGACCGAGGATTCATCGACGGTACAATACCCGGCTTCGAGCACTTCGTTGTAGGAGGATACGGCAAGAACAGGGCGAAAGCAGAGCAAGACGCTAAAGAGCATGAGAGTGTAATTAGAGATATGATAATAGAGAGAGCGAGAGTGAAAGGAGCGGAGGGAGAGGGCATTGGTATTGCAGTCGCTTTTATAGTTTTTGGGCTTGGCGGCGGCACAGGGAGCGGTGTAGGGCCGGTGATAGCTAAGGTTCTGAAGGAGATGAAGATTCCTATTATTGCGGTAGTTGTACTGCCGGCAAGCCATGAAGGCGGCTTAACAGCTAAAAATGCGGTGGAGAGCTTGAATAGATTAACCGAACATGCGGATTCCATAATTCTGGTAGATAACCAGAAGCTTGCATACGCAGAGAGCACAGAAGCACTGTATCAGAGGTATAACGAATACGTTGCAAGGAGCTTGAGAGACATTGTAGTAGGTACTGCTCTAGAAAGCGTTAATCCGGCTGACTTCGAAGGCTATGCGCCTGTGATAGACCTGAAGGATATGATAACCGCAACTTCGTTCAGGCGGGGCGAAAAGCAGCGCCCGGGTTTTGCCTGCCTGGGAAGGGCAAGCGAGAAATCGAGAGACCTGCTCCACTATATTCTTCCTGTTAGGGGATACAAGGAGATAGATGTAATCAGCCTGCTCTATCGAGCATTCATGAAGCTCTCACTTGAAGATGTCAGAGTCGAGGATGCTGAGAAAAATCTTGTGCTGCTTAGACTTCCGCCCGCCTATCTAACCAAGGCAGGGAAGATAAACACGAGCATGGCCAAGAGAGTCATGGAGGAGCGCACCAGACTGGGAGAGACGCATTTCGGAGTTGCGCTCACCAAGAGAAACCTCGCAACCGCAGTGGTGCTTCTGACCTACCGTCCAAATCAGCTTTCAAGACTTCGCACTCTGAGCCAGCTTGCAGGTCAGTACGAGGATGTATCGCTGCGGGTGCTCGAGGAGTATGAGAAGGACTTCGTAACTGGTGTAGCGAATGAATGAATACAAGCTTACCGCAATCGCTATATGGATTATTCTGGGCCTGGGATTTGTATTTCTTATATATTTTGGAGTAGCTCAAGTAACCTACTTTGGAATATCTATAATTCTGCTTTCGCTGGCCGGAAGCGTTGTATACGCATGGTGGAAAACGCAGAGCGACAAAACCATAGAGAAGCTCAAGGCTGAAATACTCCTAAAAATTAAGAAAGACTACACCGATGCCCAGAAGCTTATCGCTGAAGCTGGAGAGATGGCGAGCATAGATAGCGTCAGGCGGGATTTGGAGTCGCTGCGCAGCAATCTAATAAAGCTGAAATTATACGACGCTGATTTCAACACGGCAGAAGAAGCGGCAAAATATACCCTAACTGTAATCGAGCAGGAGAGTAGGAGAGTTGAGCAGAGACTGCGAAGTTTGGAAGCTCTGGCGGCTATAGAGGTAAAACCCAAGCTGGATGGATATATTCAGGAGCTCAGACTAAAACTGGATAAATTGGGAAAAGCAGGATATGAAATCGGGGAGGAAGTCAAGAGCTTCGAAACCATCGAAGCTCAGGAGAGCAAGACCCTAAGAGAACTGCTGGAAAAGAAGGAAAAATTGACCGAGAAGTTTGTTTCGATACTCAACGATTGCGCCGCAGAGGCAAGCGGAATTCTGGCAACAAGCCAGAGATACGGCATAGTTAAAACCGTGGAGCATGCGCTTCTAAAAATTAAAATAGAGGATTTCGACGGTTCTGCTGCTATTCTCGCGGATGCGAGAAATAGACTGAAAGATTTCCTGAAGGACTTCTTTGCTGTAGAGCGAAACGAGTTTTCTGCATCTGTTGAAGGCGTATACAAATTGTTGGACAGCGAGCAGGTAGCGCCTGAAAAAATGAAGGAGATTGAAGACCTCAGAAGCAGGGTTTTATCGATGGGCGACCCAGGAACCATAGGAGAACTTCAAGAATTGAAGATTCGATTCAAAAACATCACAGCAGGTATAGTTGCTGAGCTGCATGAGAAACTTCGTTTTCTAGAAGCAGAGATAAAGGCTTATGCGCCGAGCAGAGAAATGTGGACTTCTGACGAGCTCGCCGAGCCCCTCGCGAGGAGAGTAAACGCAGAGGACGAGGTAAAGGTATTTACCAGGCATGCAACCAATGCCCTGGAGCACGTAACCAAGCAGCTCGCCAAGGATACCGCATTCATCAAAATACTCAAAAACTATGATAAGGTGGAGCAGATAATCTCGAAAAAGCTGGAAGAGAGGGGAAAATTATCTGCCTCTGCTCTCAACGTAAAATATCCAGAAAAATTTCTGATACTCTACAGCAAACGACATCCAGATACTGAATATACTGAGAGCACTGCCACGCTCAAAATGAAGGCAAGGGCATGAACGAAAGAACAAAATGGGGCATAATCGCAGCAGGAGAAGGTGCGAACAGAATTTCCTTCCAGTACTACTCGCAGTTCAGGAATCCAGCAATCGAGGATAGAGTTCTCCTTCTGAACACTACAGCAGCTGACGTTAAACTCGATAAAACCTTCGAGTTTATAATTTCGAAAGATGCAAGTTTGCAGCAGGTTTATGAGGAAATAAAACGGGGCAGGATATGCATTTTTGGCAAATCTCCTTCAGGCGCAGGAAATAACTGGAAGCTTGGAGAAAACGAAGCTGTGGAGGACTTCGACTCTATAATGAGGTATATAACAGCTTTGAAATTAGCAGAGCGGGATGTAATTCTGGGAGTAACCACTCTGGGAGGCGGCACGGGCAACGGCTCCCTTCCGTACATCATTCACAGGCTGAAGTATGGAGAAGAGCTTGCATACAGAAGGGAAATAAGCTACCTTGCCCTGGGAATAATTCCCTATGATTTTGAGGCGCCGCAGAGATACTTCAACACGATATGCGGTTTAACAAGATTGCTCAAGTACGGCGAGGATGCGAAGCAAAATGCGGACATGCTGCTCCTCGTGGACAACAGCCAAGTGGAGAGAATGCTGAAAGCCGGGACATCTATCGGAGAGGAGAGGTACTACCAGATAAATCAGGAGATAATAAAAGCAGTCAACATGCTTATCGCTCCAAGCAGCCCCGGAGCAAAGTCCACAATAGACGTTGCAGATTATTATCAGCTGCCGAGCAACATAGGCGTATATCACTTCACCCCTTGCATGAGCCTTGGTAATGATCCCGAGATTTTTGAAATGGAAACTGCGCTTGAGATGGCTGCGAGCAATCCAATGGCTCCGCTTGACTTAAAAACTGCGATAATGGCATATATAGTGGCTCTCGTTCCGCAGAAGTACGTTGACAATGGTAAATTTTCCCAGGAAGACCTCGAGGCAAAGGCTCATGAATGGGCTGTAAAGAACATCGCCGGGAAGTGGGGGGGAATACTGAGATATGCAAGTCTGGTTTCGTCCAAGGAGCAGGAAACTCTTGACGTGATGATACTTCTCGGCGGCTTCAGCCTTGACAAAATCCTCGCAAAGAGCCTGCAGAAGTATTACGACTTCATAGACATTCTCAGAGTAGACAAAGGTGAAGTTGAGCTAAAGGACGAAAGCGGCCTGAGAATCACTGTAAAGGACATAGAGACCATCGAGACAAGACTCAAAGAGTACATCACACTCACGCAGGAAAAAATAGAAAAAACGCAGGAAGTAAAAACAGACCTCGTGGAAAAGCTGGAGGAGTGGGGATTTGGAAAGAGCAGGAAATAACTAGCGACATCCGCCGCAGGAAGGTCCGCAATTACTTGCATGCGCATTTGGATTGTTTATTACGAAACCAGCACTCTCTATATAATCGATTTCTGCCCCGCTCAGGAGAGCATCCATATTTTCGTCTAGGAATACCCTCACGCCGTTGCTCTCAGTTACCTTATCTTCGCCCGTTGCTTTTTCTTCCAGGACTAATCCATACTGGGGACCGCTGCACCCAAATCCGGCCATGAATATTCTAAGACCACAGCCTTTCTTGTTTTCTTTCTCCAGAATGTTTCTAAGCTCTGCTGCAGCTTTTTCAGTTACAATTACCATCTTTTAACACCCTTGAATAACCCAAACCCGATGTTTATCGTCGCAAATGATTTTGGAATTTTTTGTGCTCCTTCATTATACACTTATCCACCACAACAAGCAGCCCGTGCTTTCTTGCTTCCCTCGCAGCTTCCTCGTTTTTTATTCCTTCTTGCATCCAAACTGCCTTTGCTTTTTTTGCTATGGCTTCTTTAACTATTTGCAGAACTTCATTCGAAGGTCTGAAGATATTTACTACGTCTATGCTTTCCTGCACCTCGCTCAAACTCTTGCAGCACCTCTCGCACAGGATTTCTTCTGCTGTCGGATTGACAGGTATTATTTTGTACCCTTTCTCTTTCATGTATTTCGGAACGTAATGCGAGGGCTTACTCTGGTCTTTTGATAGTCCAATGACTGCAATTTTCTTCATTTTAAGTATATCTTCTATCTCGCTCATACCTTGCTTATGCCTTCGCTAGAGCAAGAACAAGGTCTCTTTCGGTCAGTATTCCAGTTAGCTTGCCGTCCTCTACAACGCAAACCGTGCCCGTGCCTTCATCCTTAATTACTCTTGCTACATCTCCCAAGTCCATATCTTTCGTGACTGTCGCAGCTCCGGTTTTCATTATTTCCTCGCATCTCGTCTTCAAGACCTCGTCCACCTTATTCTCAACGATTTTCGCAAAAATGTTATTTCTGCCTATGAAATCTATTATCGTACGGGTTGTGAGCATTCCGACGAGCTTTCCATCGCTGACTATCGGCAGCCTCCTGAAGCTGTTCTCGGTCATTGTTTTTGTCGCCTCGCCGAGGGTAGTTTTGGGAGAAGCTGTTACAACCTTTTTGGTCATGTGCTCCTCGACCTTCTTGCCTGTCAGCTTGTCAGCTAACAGAAAAGCCAGGTCGTGCTCGGTAACGATGCCCAGGACTTTCTTGTCATCGTCGACTACAACCACACCGCCAATTCTGGTTTTAATTATCAAGTTCAAAGCATCTTTGATGGTTGCATCCTTGCTAACACTCAGCACGTCAGTAACCATTATCTCCCTAACAGACTGATTTATCGCTGCGAGGAAATTGCCCCTGTACCTTTTCTGGATTATCTGGACTTTGTCGCCCCCGCCCAGGAAGTCTATTATATCACTGCTGCCTATGATTCCCAGCAATCTGTTAGTACCCGGGTCTGCAACTGGCAGTCTCCTGAACCCGTACTTCGTCATCGTCTCTGCTGCGCCCTTTATGGACATCGTCGGAGGTATGGTAACGACTTCTTTTGCTGCTATGGACATTATCGAGCCTTCTCTTTCAGCTACTCTGCTCCCAAACTCTAAAGAACCTCTCCCCCTCGCCTGCGTCATGCTTGGCTTATCCAGCTTGTATCCTTTCATATCATCTCTCCAGGTATTGTTTTATAATATCGTTCCTATCAACTAAGCCCAAAAGCCTGCCTTTCTCTATTACCGGCAAACTTCCAATATTCTTCTTCAGCATCATTGCTGCAGCATCCTCGATTCTTGCTTCCGGGGCAATTGAAATGACCGGAGTTTGCATAACTCTCTCCACAGTCGAGGTCCTGCTTTTTCCACCTTCACCCTCTCTGTGAATTCTCGCAAAACCTGCAGCTATTATATCGCCTCTGGTTATCATCCCAATTACCTTCTTTTTCACAACCGGCATGCCGGTGCAGCTGACCTCCTCCATCTTTCTCCAGACTTTTGTTATCAGGTCGCTTGGGGAGCAGGCGGGTACATTTCTATTCATTATCTCTTTAACAAGTTTTTTTGGAGAGCGTCTCTTCTCGAGCAGCACTTTTAGAAGGTCATGGGTGCTCACAACCCCCGCTAACTTCATGCTCTGCTTGGACTCGACGACCATCGCCCTGCTGACTTTTGCCCCAAGCATTTTTTTAGCAGCGCTAAGCAAATCTTCGTCCGGGGTGAGGTAAACGAGAGGCGAGGACATTATTCCATTTGCAGTAACATTAGACTTCGTAGAAGTGATGTTCAGCATATCTCGCCTTGTGATAATACCAATCAGCCTTTCTTTTCTGTCAACAACCGGCAGGCTTCTGTATCCAGACCTCCTGAAGATGGACCTGACTTTTGTAGCCAGGTCGCTGTCCCTGACAAACAGAGGTCTGCTCATTACTTTCTCTATTAATTCATCCCCCACCTGGCTTTTCCTCCTTACAACTCTCGCAGACGTAAATGCCATCCACCTCGTATATTGGTATCATGTGGTCTCCGCAAACCTCGCACGTTCCCCTTTCCGGAGCTTCCCCTGTGGAATGCACCTCGACATTCATCTTTGAAAGCTCTTCAAGTATTTCAATCATCTGCGGAGAGATTGCAAGTATATCTTTATTTGTTATGATTCCCACTAAAACATCTTTATCTATTACAGGCAGCCTTCGAATATTGTGCTTTGCCATCAGCCTGGAAGCCTGCTTCAAGGTAGTGTCAGGTCCAACCGTTTTCAGCGGAGCTGACATTATATCCTTAACTTTAACCTTGCTCGGCATTTTGTTCTTCGCAACCACGCCAAAGCAGAAGTCTCTTTCTGTAACTATGCCTATCGGCTTTCCGTTCTCGACGACCACAACGCTTCCGATATCCTTCTTTGCCATCATCCTGGCTACTTCATCTGCGGGTGCATCAGGTCCAACCGTCACAACACTTGGTTCCATTGCTTCTCCGACTTTTATCTCTGTTTCCATGTTTTTCCTCGCTAAAATTTTCTATGTTCGAATATAAATATATTTATGCTTTGCTGATAATCCTTTATGAAATTCATTGCAGACTCAATGCTCGGTCGCCTGGCACGCTGGCTTAGGCTGAGCGGATACGATGTGCTCTATGCAAATGATATCTTGGACGAGAGCATACTCGAGCAGGCAAAATCAGGTAGAATACTGCTGTCAAAAGACAAAAACCTGTGCAAAAAAGCTGAGAGCAGAGGCATTGATGCAATGCTCGTAACGAGCGACGATATTCTGGAGCAATTGAAGCAGGTTGCGATGGAGAGAAATCTAATTATTCGTTCCACTCCAGAATTTTCCCGCTGCCCTCTGTGCAATGCTGCTGTAGAAAAAATCGAAAAGGAAAAAATAAGAGATAGAGTGTCGAAATCTGTATTCAAGCGCAGCGAAGAGTTCTGGGAATGCAAGAGCTGCGGAAAGATATACTGGCACGGCGGGCACTGGAAAAATATAAGAGAGAGGGTGAGGAGAATTGACGTAGGTGTTCAAGGAGCTTGAAAATGTACAAGATACCCGGAGAGGAAGAGATTGGCAGCGCTATTACCAAAATTCTGGAAAAGTACAGAGAGGTCGAATCACAAAAGCTGCTCCATTCCCTGGTTTTGAAAAAACTGAAAGAGCACAATCAATATTACATGCTCTCCGGAGACAGGGTGAGAAAAATTGCATCAAAGCTGCCTGCCGTTAGAATTTTCGTGGAGAAAAGAAAAACTGACAGAGAGGCGAAAAAATGCTATGTGTGCGGCAGTGCGCTAGAAGTTCTCAAGGTAAAAAATCTGTATGGAAATGAAACCGCAATCGGCAAAAAATGCGTTATATGCGGCTTCAAAATGGACAGGAAAAATTTAATGCCGAGGAAATATGTTTTTCTAAGAAGGGCTAAGCTTGCACACGGCGAATCGTAGAAGGACTCGGCTTAAAAGGAGCAGTCGATTCGTCAGCAAAATTAAAGCCAATTACGGCAACTCTGTTTTAGAACTCAGAGAAAAGACCAGAGATTTGACGATGGAAGAAATATGACAGTCCCTTCTTTTGCTTATATTTAAAAACTTTCCGATAATAATATAAACTAAACAAGACCCAGCACAGAATATGGAGATCGTCTATTCAAATCATGCTAAAAAGAGGATGAAACAAAGAGGAATAACTGAACTAGAGGTCGAGCACGTATTAAACCATCCTGTTTATGTAAAGAAATCTTTTGAAGGTAGAAAAGAGGCAGTAGGAGAAGTCAAGAATAGAACAATCAAAATCAAGTTCATAGAGACAGAAAGCTATATAAAGATAATAACCGTTATGTAAAACATGAACTTCGAATACGACGAAGAAGCAGATGCGGCATACATTTACATAAAACATCCAATAAAAGAAGGAGAAGCAAAGAAAACTATTGAATTAAATGAAAACATAATAATTGATTTTGACGGTAAGGGAAAACTTCTTGGTGTAGAAATTCTAAATGCGAGTAAATTATTAAATA
This sequence comes from Methanobacteriota archaeon, assembly GCA_043820925.1. GTDB lineage: Archaea > Hydrothermarchaeota > Hydrothermarchaeia > Hydrothermarchaeales > JACRDW01 > JACRDW01. Next base: position 28,976 of record JBDRDL010000039.1, read on the forward strand.
AGAAAGTACTTCTCGAGGCTCAACATGCGTAAGCTGTTGATAAAAAACTGTCGAATAACCTTTAATGCTCCACGCGACCTGCGCCCAGCGAATCTACAGAGTTAGGAATGCAACATTATATCCCCTGTTGCTGTCTCAGGGTGTCGTGAACCTTGCACACGGCGAGTCTACAGAGTTAGGAATGCAACAAGTATTACAGCAAATATATTGTATGGTTTATTATTTCTTGCACACGGCGAATCTCAATTTTCTTACGCACGTTAAGTTATAAGGTTATAACCATGCAGGTATTCAAGTCTAAGGTCAGGAAGATAGGAAATGCCGAAGGGGTCTTAATACCACGAGAAATCCTTAAAAAATTGGGAGTTGCAGAGGGAGACATCATCCAGCTGTCAGCGATACCTCCCCAGGCAGCGAGGGGCAGGGCGCTGATGGAGATGGTAGGGATTTTTAAGGGCAAGAAGCCGTTCAAGAGAGACTGGAAGGACAGGTTTTGATGTTCGTTGATACTAATATTTTAATATCGCTCTTTATAGGCGACAGGATTGTAAAAGAGATTCTTGCACATGTCAAGGGCGAGCCTCTCTTCTGTTCTGTTTTGCAGCTTTCGGAGATCGCAGATTGGTGCATCAGAGAAAACGCCAGCATAAGCGAGGCGATGTCTAACATCAAGAAAGTTGTGCAGATAATACCCCTAACCGAAGAGGTCTGTATCGAAGGTGCTAAAATAAAGCATGCCCGCAGGAAAGCGGGCTACAAAAATTTTCCGCTCATCGACGGCATCATCGCCGCAAGCGCAAAGAGTATAGGACAGGAACTGCTCACCTCCGATGAAGACCTTGAAGGACTGGTGGGTGTTATCTACATAAGTAAATAAACTTGCACACGGCGAATCTACAATCCCAAAATTCTTATACTTCCTGCGCTGATTTAGAAAGAAAGGGATTCATAATGTACTCTTTGGAGGACGGCGCTTTTTTAGTTAAGCTCGCCAGAAACACGATAGAGAAATATCTCGAAGATGGCAAGCTGATTGCGCCGCCTAAAAATACGCCTGAGAAATTGAGAGAGAAGGCAGGCGTCTTTGTGACGCTTGAAACATACCCGAGAAAAGATTTGCGGGGCTGCATAGGCTATCCTGAGCCTGCAATGCCGCTCGTAGAGGCTACAATAAGGGCTGCGATTTCTGCCGCAGTGCAAGACCCAAGATTTCCGCCAGTTTTGCGTGGAGAGCTCAACAATACAATAGTGGAAGTAAGCGTGCTCACTCCGCCAGAGCTCATAAAAGTAAAATCCTCGAAAGAGTATTTACAAAAAATAGAGATTGGCAGGAATGGCTTAACGGTTGAGAGAGGACCCAGCAGAGGTTTGCTCCTGCCCCAGGTGCCAGTTGACGAAAACTGGAGCAAAGAAGAATTTTTGTCCTACACGTGCATGAAGGCAGGCTTGCCGCCGGACTGCTGGTGCGACGAGGGCACAAAAATATACAAATTCTCAGGCATCGTTTTCTGCGAGGTTGAGCCGAAGGGCGAGGTTGTGGAGAAGAAGCTAAGGTGCAAAAATTAATTTACTGCCTCGCAACCATGACCCGCATTCTGTCTCCGCAGTTCTCCGCATGGTCAGCGATTCTTGCGAGCTGTCTTGTTAGACGCATCATTAGATAAAATTCTCCATGGGTGAATTCTTTCTCCATGTCAAACAAGCGCTTCCTCATCTCTATCACAGCGTGGTCAGTTATCTCTTCCTTTATGTCCAGCTCGTTTACGTACCCGCAGTATTCCTCTTTCTTCTTTTCATCAGCAAAAGAAGTCTCCAGCAGCTCGATTATGCAGTCCAATGCCGGAGGTATAACATCAACCGTATCACAGGCTTTGTTTGTCAAATCTATAAGCTGCTCCTTTATGCTGTGTGGAAGCTTCATTCTCTTTAGACCCAAATTCAGCGCAACTTCTTCGATTCTGTCAGCCACCTGGTCCTGCTCCCTCAGATAATTCAGAAGGTCTCCCCTATTTACCGGCATGAGAATGCTCCTCGGCAGGTGCTCCCTGATATAATTCTTTGTTTTATCTGCTTCCCGCTCCATCGCAACTATCTTCCTTGCAAGCTCAGCAGAGCTTTCAAAATCCTCGTTGCAGTAAGCCTTGATGAACTCTCGAAGCAAATCTGAGCATGCTTTAACCTGACCAAGATGCTTTACTAAATGCTCGAACGGAGACTCTGCAAACAGACCCATTATACTCCTAACCATGCTCTCACCAGCAAGAATATTGCCACGCTGAATATTGCAGTCAGAGGCACTGTAACGAACCACGAAATCAGTATCCTATATATTATTCTGATATTTAAAGCTTTTATACCTCTGGCAAAGCCAACGCCTATGACCGCACCCACGACTGTGTGCGTTGTTGAAATCGGCATTCCGACAGCAGAGGCTACGAGAATCACGCTTGCCGCTGAAAACTCTGCCGCAAAGCCGCGGGTAGGTGTTATCTCAGTAACCTTCTTTCCTATGGTTTCTATAACCTTGTAACCCCAAGTAATTGTCCCCAAAATTATTCCAAACGCTCCCAGAGCAAGCAGCCCGATCGGATTGACCGCTTCTGCCCCTCTATACGTCAGTATCATGTAGATGGGTCCAACCGCATTTGCAACGTCGTTGCTGCCGAAGGCGAAGCCGACATACATGGCGGTTGCTACCTGAAGGTATCCAAATACCTTCTCAGCCTTTTTAACATTTTTTGCCCTCTTCAGCACGAACCTCTTTATCAGCAGCGTGTAAATTAAAAAAGCTCCGACTGCACCTGCGATGGGAGACGTAAACCAGCTGGCAACGATTTTTTTCATAACCTCCCATTTTATGCCCTGCCAGCCAGCGGCAACGAGACCGAACCCTAAAACAGCGCCCACGATTGAATGGGTCGTGGATACGGGCAGGCCTCGCCATGTTGCGATGGTAAGCCATATTCCTGCTCCGAGAAGCGATGACAGGGCACCTATCACAATGAGGTCTGTGCTCGGGACTTTATCCAAGCTGACGATTCCCTTTCCAATCGTCTTTGTAACATAGCTGCCGAATAAAACTGCTCCGAGAAAGTCGAAGATGCATATCCTAAGGAGCGCTCCTCGCATGCCCAGAACCCCGCTGCCCACAGAAGTGCCTATGGAGTTTGCGGTATCGTTGGCACCTATGTTCCAAGCCATGTAAAGTCCAGCGGCGATTACTACTAAGAAAAATATCTCCACACCATCACCTGAAATGTTATAATTATCGAGACTAGCGCAGACACAAAAACTATCTTTCGCTCAGACCAGTCTTGCGTTTTCTCGTGCGCCAGCATTATCGAAGACAGCAGCGCAGCTATGCCTATGC
>JBDRDL010000040.1:0-5434 GCA_043820925.1 Methanobacteriota archaeon
AACGCCTTTAAAAAATTTTAAAGGCTTTATAATTTTTTAATGGCTTTAAAAAATTGCAGACCGTTTAAAATATATAGGAGAAGTGAGAACTAGCATGACATGAGGTTCAGCCTGCCTAGCGGGCGAAACTGAACCCCAAGAAGAGGCATTACTAATTCTGCTTCGCGTTAAAGGTGATGCCTCCGGGGGAGAAAAGGAAAAAGGAGGTGAAAAATCGATGAAAGGGAAAACAAAAATTGCAATAGTAGCGGTGTTCTTGCTGGTTTTAGGTGCGAGCTTCATGCCGGATGTAACTGCTAAAGACAAACAGCGACCTTCAGATGTCGAGAAATACATGAAATCTTTGAAAGGGAAAGTAATTTCTGAAGGTAAAAAGTTAGCTAACGGGAACTGTTGGGTAAATTATTCAATCACTGGCTGGGGAAACCCTAATTATCCCTATGGGCGTATAAACATAACTGTGACAGACGACTGTAAAGTGATTGTAAGTGATGTTGCATTAGAAAAAACCGAGTATAAAAGAAAGCCTGATAAGGACGGAGAATCGGAAGATAAGAGACTAGATCCTCAACCCAGGGTACAGGAGCAGTTTTCTATCCAGAGTGCTGTTGAACGAGAGGGATGGGCAGAAAATAGATACGAAGAGCAATTCCACATCGACGTAACTAAGACTTCTGTGGATATGGACTACTGGGATGATGGAAGCAAGGTTTACAATGGCCATGATGCATGGGTTCGTACGTGGTGGCGTAGCGGTACAGGGTGGTATAAAATTAGTAGCGGCGGTAGTTACTACCCCTATGGACCGAATGAGGTATGGGTATACGGATATGGAGAGTTTAGTAACTCCTTAAATCCTAGCTACTTCTGGCATAAATTGCATGCAGAATTCGATGGATATCCTGGAGGACTTTACTCATATGCATGTTGGTTCGAAGGAAATCAGCCGCCACTATGGCATACCCACTGTAGCGGAGGGATTAGGTCTCCAACCTAATCCTTTTATTTTTTTTAACAGTAATGAAGCAAGTGATGTTATGAAAAACGTATCAAAAAAGTTAGGGGTCTTTGCAGGTTTATTAATTCTTCTTGCAATTCCGTTTTCTACTTTTTACATTTGGATGAATGCAGGATTTCTCAACAAATTTGCAATAGTTTTTTTAATCGCAATGGGGATTTTAGGTGGATTGGAGTTAATTTTATTCAAATCAAATTTTTCAACCTCTAGTCGGGCTATTGTAGGATGGACAATCTCGGTATTTTTATCCGCCGGAATTTTTATAACAATTTTTGGAGGAACGGGATTTTTCTTTATTCCCGGTTTATTGTTAGCGATTATATCAGCAATTATCGAATCGATAGAATTAATTAAGTCAAAAAAATATCAGAGCACTTGTTAAAATTGGATTGATGCAGATAAAAGAATATTAATAAAGGGAGATTATGATAGGAAAAATTAATCAATTACTCAAACCAAGTAAGCAAAAAGTCGTTTTTTTATTATATCCATGCAGAACTATATCTCAACCCTCTGCCCGTTCCTGAGTAAATAAATATTTTTGTTAAGCTCGTAGCCAAGATTTTCTGCAAGCTCTGCATAGGTTGAGAGCATTCGAAGGTCGCCGTGGCAGGGTATGACATTTTCTGGCTGGAGCATCTTCAACAAATCATAGTGGTCTTCTCTCGAAGCATGCCCTGAAACGTGCGCTCCTTTGAACAGCCTCGCCCCCTGAATCTTCAGCTTTGTTTCCAATGCATAGCGATTCGCAACATTCATCGGGTTTGGAATAACATCTGCAGAAAAAATAACCTGGTCGTCTCTTTCAATCTGATAGGAAAATTTCCTGTTTGCAATTTTGGTAAGAAGGGCATCCGGCTCGCCCTGGTGCCCTGTTACCACAAGCAAATACTTCTCTCTTCCGTCCCTAACGATGCTGTGCAGAATTTTCTTAACAGACTCTGGGTTGCCGTAGAGGTGCGCATCCTCAGGCAGCTCCAAGATTTTCATCCGCTCCGCCAAGCCGACGAATTTCTCCATGCTTCTGCCCAGTAGAATCGGCGTCCTGTCTGCGATTTTCGCACCATTGCAAATGCTGCTTATTCTTGCGATGTGCGAGGAGAAGGTAGTAACTATCAGGCCTCTCTCAGGGTCGCTTCTAATTAAGTTGTCCTCGATTAGTTTCTGGGCATTTTTCTCGGAAGGTGTTCTTCCTTCCTCGCTTACACGTACAGTCTCTACGATTAAGCATTTTACACCTTCTTTCCCCAGCTGCTTCAGCCTTGCGTAATCTGTTTTTTCCCCTATAATTGGGGAATCGTCAAATTTGAAATCGTTTGCATAAACGAGCGTGCCCTGTGGAGAGTGCACAGCCAGAATTATGGTCTGGGGAATGCTGTGCGTTGCCCTGATAAACTCTAGGCTAATTTCCGGCGTTGCCTGGAGGATTTCTCCCTCCTCAATCGCGTATACTGGATTTCTGGATTCCTTGCTGCTGGCCCTTATCTCCCTCTTCGCAAGTTCTACGGTATACTGAGTACCTATCAGCGGCGCATTGTACTTAGAGATGAACTTCGACACAGCTCCAAGATGGTCGAGGTGACCGTGCGTAAGAACAACCGCTTTAACATTTCCCCTGACGACCGAATCGTCTGGTATAACCCCTATCCTCACTAGCTCTTCTTTTTTCGTTTTTGTTATATCTGTATCTTCGTGAATCATTACCCTGTCAAGCCTGACCCCCATATCAATTATAATCGTATCGCTGCCGATTTTAACGGCAGTCATGTTTCTGCCCACTTCTTCATAGCCGCCTACTGCTGTTATTTCCATTTTATCTCCTTCTGTTTGCAAATCTCTTGCAATCAATGCCCCTGCTTTCCAGCCACTCTTTCGTTTTTCCTGTTATTACAACATCGCAATTTCTCAGCTCGGCTACGTTCGCAGCTCCGACCAAGAACATTGCTGTTCTCAATTCTTCGATTATTCTGCCCAGCTCTTTGATAACTTCCTTATCGCTCTTCACCGCCTTGCGCAGCAAGGGCAGCGCTATTCCGCATGCATTTGCCCCTAGGGCAAGTGCTTTTGCAACCTCTATGCCGCTTCTAATTCCGCCTGTCGCTATAACCTGCAGCTTCGTGCTCTGTGCGCACTCTACGGTGGAAACAGCAGTTGGCATTCCCCAGTCCCAGAATACCTTCCCGAGAGTGCCCTTCTTCCTGTAGTACTCGACTGCAGGGAATGAAGTTCCACCCAGACCGCCGACGTCTATCCCTGCAACTTCTGCTTTTTCGAGCAGTGCCGCTTCTTCTCTCGCTATTCCGGCTCCAGTTTCCTTTGCGATTATCGGAATTCCAAGTTTATTCAGCTTCTCAATTCTATTAATACATCCTCTAAAATCTGTCTCGCCCTCTGGTTGAATTGCTTCGTGCAATGGATTTAAATGCACCGCAAGCGCATTTGCGCCAATCATATCTACTACTTTCCTTGCTTCCTTCATTCCATATCCCTTAGAGAACTGCACGGCGCCCAGATTTGCTATCAAAAAAGCATCCGGCGCTGCCTCTCTTGCAATTGAATAAGTATGTGCCAATCTCTCATTCTCTACTGCAGCTCTCTGGCTGCCCACGCCCATCGGAATATTCAGCTCCTGTGCTGCAAGTGCGAGATTTTCATTAATTTTCTTCGCTTTTTCGTGTCCGCCAGTCATGCCTGCGATGATTATCGGAATGCTTATTTTCCTTCCAAAAAAATTTGTGCTTAAGTCGATTTCATCTCTATCAATTTCAGGCAATGCGCGGTGAACTAGCGCAACGTCCTCGAATCCGTTTTTCGTTTTGCTTTCAACATTTTTTTTCAGAGAAATTAGTATGTGGTCAAGCTTTCTTGCATCTATCATTTTGAATCCACTCGTCGAAAACTCGCTTCACTCGTTTTCTCCTCGGTCTTCACCCTTTGTATTTGCCTTTCTTTATTGTCGTCCCTATAACCTGCTGTCCTAATAAAGCTTTCTTCAGTCTTCCTGGTTTGACGGCGTTTATTATCTGTGCCTCGAAACCCTTGCGAGCAAGTGCGACTAACTCCAGCAGTTTTCCTTTTATTCCTCCAGTTACGTCCCGTGGCGATGCTTCCAGTTTCTGCAAAATTTTTTCTAAATTGGCAGGATTTATCTCCCTGATTAACTCGGCACTGCGAAACTTCTTCGGATTCTTATCGAAAACGCCATCTACGTCTGTGGCGAGTATAATTCTGCTCGGCTTGAAAATTTCGGAGATATAGGAAATAATCTGGTCTCCTGACAAAATGCAGAAGCCCTGCTTTTCGTCTAAAACTACGTCGCCGCAGAGCACAGGAGTAATGCCAAGCTCTAGGAATTTCCTTATTATCTCTGCGTTAAATTGCTCGATTCTTCCACCTCTGCAAATTACATTTGCGCTCGGCTGAACAGAAACTGCAGGAATCCCCCTGCGTACAAGCGCATCGATAACCCTGCTGCTCATCTCATTCATCGCTATTCTGGTAAGCACTATCCCTTTTGTCTGGGCTTTATCTTTAAATCCTCTGTGCAGCTCGTACTCGCTTGCTATGGGATGTCCAAAGGCACCTCCTCCGTGCACTATGATTAATTTTTCTTTTGCCCCTGCCTTAATCTCAGCCGCCAGTCTATCGAGCACGCCTCTTCGCACTGAAAATTTCTTTTTTTTATCGCTTATTAGACTGCCGCCGAGTTTTAGGAGAATCACAGCTTCACCTGTCCTTCATACCCTTCAGCCTATCCCCCTCCCACCCAAACCTCAGCCTTTTCCTGCGCTTTTTGCACGTCTGCATAACCGCACCCACAAGCAAGGGCAAGCCAATAGTAGCGTCTAAATACGCAACCGCCTTCGTGGCATTCTTCTTTATCTTCCCCCAGGACTGCGCCTCATCAAACGTACATCCGCTCAACCCCCCCCACTTCGGGTCGTCAGTAGTTATCTGCACAGCATAGTCATGTCCAATCTTCCTTGGAAGATAACCGAGGGTTTCGAGCGTTATCTCAATCTGCTGGATGTAGTTCTTCGGAACGCCACCTCCAATAAAAACCACACCTGTCTTTGCAGACTTGTGTTTTATCTGCGCTATCTCATAATTATCTCTAATCGGGTCGAGAGTAACGTACGGCCTCCCTTCTCTCCTTCTTCTAACATAATGCTCAGTCAGGTTTATCCCCAGCGAGCTGTCGTTCAAAGCCGGGCAAAAAATCGGCATTCGATGCATTGCAGCAGCGTGCAGTATGGAATTTTCGTCGTTCAGTGCTCTCCCCAAAAGCTCCAAGAACTCCCTCGACGAGTAAGCTCTCGGCTCCAGCGAATCCAAAAATTCTGCAAAGAAGGAGCCAAGGGCCTTAAATTTTTTCTCGTCCGCAAAAGTGTCGTAAATGCGGTCTATATCGAGCTT
>JBDRDL010000041.1:0-12756 GCA_043820925.1 Methanobacteriota archaeon
GGAATGCCTCTTCCCCCTTTTTGAGCAGCTCTTCGATTTTCATAGCTCTAGGTAGCACTGAAAGATATTTAATTCTTCCTGAACATCTTCCTTATTTCTGCCCCAACTTTCTGTCTTGCAAATTTTAAAAATTCCCTTACAGCCTCTTCTGGTTTGTCTGAAATGCGACTCTCTTTGACATTTTCTTGACTGCCGTCGTGAAAATGCTTTGGAAAAGTAGAAATTTCTGAAAAATCTGGCGCATTATCATGCCTGTAAATAAGTCCACGCTTAGCTCTCTGCTCCCAGTGATATGAATACTTTCCGCCCTTGCTAATCCAAATATCGATATAAGTTCCATCTCTAAGGTGTATGCGTAGCTTTGATGAACCAAGGCTCTTCTTTCCTATTAGCTCTGTAACCGAAACTATGTCCGAAAATTCGTCTTTTGCTATGCTGCTGAGCTTATTGTAAAGAGAGAGAACTTCAGACAATTAATCAACCTTCTTGAGTAAATCCTTCAACCAGCGAATGTGCTCTTCGAGATTTTCCCAAGTAATAAGGTCTTCCCATGCTGGATGGCTGTGAACTTTACCCGCTTTTATTTTTTTATCCAGCTCATCTTTAGTTGGAACATTGTATCTGTCTCTTAAATCCGCAATGTCCCCTTCTGCGAGCTTGATTTCCTTTTCTATCCATGCCTTTAAACTCTCGCTTATAAGTTTGTTTTCAGGCAGGTTTAGCTTTGCAGTTATCTCTTCGATAGCGATTCCCATGTTAATCACATTTTATATAACGCTAGTAACGTATAAAAGTGTTTTGAGCAGTGGAAACAAGTAGAACTGTATTTACTTTTTATTTTTAAAGATTTTTATTCCTTGTTCGCCCAAGTAAACAATAAAACCTAATATAGCCAACACAAAGCCAACGGTGATTCTGATAGCGTTTGTTTGCGGAATTTCTTTGCATAGGCTGGACTACAAATAGATACATTTAAATACATAAAATGACATTAAAATATTTATGCCCATAGAAATCAGCGACGAGGTTGTAGAAACCCTGCCGAAAATTGCGAGAAGCTTGGTTAGAGCTTGGTTCAAGGACTCAGCCTTCTTCAAGGCAACTGTAAGAAAAGGTTACAGGATTGTAATCCCTGAAACTGAAAGGGACGTTATGGGCTTAGAAGAGGGCGACGTGGTTCAAGCGTTTGTGTATCCGTTGAAAGTTAAGAAAGAGGCAAAGGGGCGGTAAAATTGGTGGCAGGTAAAGTAGTTTCGATTGCACGTAGTTTCGCAGTAATTGTACTGCTCTTTCTGTTTATAGGCTGCGCAGGTGCGCCGCCAACTCCAACCACGCAGCCCACAGTAACTCCACCGACTACAGCTCCATCTCCAGAAGCCCAAAGCGAGCAACTTTCCAAAGTAATCGAGAATCCTTCTGTTTACGGTGGACAAAAAATAACACTAACTGGTCAAACATTTCTTTCTAGAAGTCCACCTCAACTTTTGGTAAATGGAAGAAGCGGCGTTAATTTAGAGGGCGATATTCAAAACCTCAAAAGAGGTTTTTACGCTCTTGAGGGGATTTATGACTCACAAACCAATACCCTCAAAGTCGAAAGAATAGCGGAATTTAAAATAGATTGCAACGTCCCTATTGAGACTGGGAAAAAGGTTATAAAAGAGTTGGTTTGCGTCAAGGTGGAAGGCTTAATTGCTACTCCACCGAAAATAATACTCGATGAGCTTAATGCTTTTATCTCTATCCCAAATACGCCAATAGAGAAGCTGAAGATATACCCATATGTTGTTTATACCAAAGATGGAATTTATCTTGTTCTCTCAGACCACTTTTCAATTCTACCGACTGAGTTTACCGTCGAATACGGCGGCGTAACTTATCATCTCTACTTTTCCGCTGGGGAAATTCAGGGGACTTTGGTTAAAACTAGGCTTGAAGATATCAAAGCCAAATTCAGAGAGAAGTTAGGTGAGAGAGGCTTTGATCCAAAGGAGTTTAAGGGCATTGTCATTGCCAACTCAATAAAACCCCTAACACCTATTCAGACCACTGTTAAAGAGGTCAACAATAATCCAAGCAACTACGCTTTAAAGAGGGTTAAAATCGATTCGAGCTACATAGTAACCACGGCGAGAATTGATTACGGTGAGGAGGAGAAGGTAAAAGTTCCATTCAGCTTGGGCATGCTCACTGATAAGTTCACTGACTTTTATGAAAAAGATAGTAAACTCAGGCTTGAAGCAATCGACCCAGAGAGAAATGTCTGGCAGTTTAGAAAAGCAAAGATAATAGGGACAGTTCTTTATCCAAGCGAGGAAGTTTTGAAGTATCTCGATTATTCAGTTCCTTTAACGAAACAACAAATCAAAGACCAGATCAAGCCAGCATTAATTGTCGATACACTTGTTGATGATGTTGTACAATTATCCGAAATTTCAGAGCTTAATCCACTTACAGGGAAACCTTCAAAATACTGGAATAAAGTTGTTGAGTTCGAGGGCTATGCTCTTGGAGCTAATGTACCAGTGGTCAAATACGCTGAGGAAGCAATTAAGAGAGATATACCAGTAGAAGTTAACATAATGGCAGTTGGAATTGCTAACCCTAAAGAAATTAAAACACGACTAGATTTACAACAAAAAATACCAGCAATTGCCATAATCGGTTTGAATAATGAGCTTATTGAAAAAACAGAGATCATAACCGGGAAATATAAGTTCAAGATTGCTGTAAGCGAAATGCCCAAGGAACTCATTAATTATGAGAATCTGAAGGGCTTTGACACCGCTTTCTTCTTGCTTGAGAAAAAATTTTTGGCTGGTCCAGAACAGCTCATATATGAAACTCTGCCAACTATAACGCCACCGCCCACTACAACGCCGCCACCTGAAACGCCAGCGCCAACGCCGACATTGCCGCCTAAGCCAAGTTTTCCATAGTTTAGGGGATGCTACTAAAGGAAGAATAAAGCATCAAAGCCCCATCACCCTCGCTATCTCCACCCACCCCTCCTTCGTTGAATCATCAATAGTCGCTCAGAATAAATGTTCTGCACTCGAAGCTAAGGTTCTCGCCAACGCCACTGACTATACCTTTCACCTCCTTTCCATTCCAAATTACTTCTTCCCGAACATCTTTCTTATCTCGGCCCCGACTTTTTCGATTTGATGCTTGCTTTCGGTGCGCTTCATTATGTCGAATTTCGGCAAGCCAGCCGCATACTCTGCGAGCCACTCGTGCGCAAAGGTGCCGTCCTTTATTTCTTCGAGTACCTGCCTCATGTTCTGCCTGACGTGCTCGTCTATGATGCGCTTGCCCCTCGTCCTGCCGCCGTAGCGTGCTGTCTCAGAAACTCTGCTCCACATGTACTCTATGCCGCCTTCCTGGATTAAGTCCACGATGAGCTTCAACTCGTGCAGGACTTCGAAGTAGGCAATCTCTGGCGGGAAGCCGTTCTCGACGAGAGTTTCGAAGCCTGCCTTTATTAATTCTGTGCTGCCGCCGCACAAAACTGCCTGCTCTCCGAATAAGTCTGAAAGCGTCTCCTCGTCGAAGGTGCACTCTATAACACCCGGTTTCGTAAAGTGCATCGCCTTTGCAAGGGCAAGTGCTTTTTCCTTCGCTTTTTTCGAGTAATCTTGGTGAACCGCTACCAGCGCCGGTATTCCGAAACCTTTCAGATACTCCTCCCTGAGTTTCGCTCCCGGACCCTTTGGAGCGACCATTATGACGTCGATATTCTCAGGCGGCTTAATCAGATTGTAGGTTATGTTGAAGCCGTGCGAGAAGTACAGGGCGTTGCCGTCTTCAAGGTTCTTTTCAACGTAATTGCGATATATGCTGCGATGCGTCATGTCCGGAGTGAGCATCATTACAATGTCGCCTTTCTTTGCCGCCTGCTCTATGTTTGCGACCTTCATTCCATCTTTCTTTGCCTGCTTCCAGGAAGTGCCGTTTTTCCTCAGACCGACGACTACATCTAAACCGGAATCTTGCAAACACTGCGCCTGGGCAGAACCCTGTATGCCGTAGCCTATCACTGCTATGGTTTTGCCTTTCAGAACATCCATTTTCACATCTTTGTCGTAGTAAACCTTCATTATTTCGTTCCTCTGGTCATCGCTGTCACGCCCGTCTTAGCTAGTTCTTTAATTCCGAATGCGCTAACAAGATTTACAAATGCACCTATTTTTTCGCTGTCTCCAGTTATCTCGACAATTAGCGAATCCTTGCCAGCGTCCACGATTCTGCCCCTGAATATATTCACGTACTGCACAATCTCTGCCCTTGAATTCTGGTCTTTAGTGCTTATCTTCAATAGGGCAAGCTCCCGCATGACTGACTCAGCTTCTTCAACCTGGATAACTTTCAGAACCTCAACAAGTTTGTTCAGCTGCTTCATTACCTGCTCGAGTATCCTCTGGTCGCCTCTCACCGTGAGCGTCATCCTCGAAATTCCTTCTTTCTCAGAACGCCCGACCGTTATACTGTCTATGTTGAAATTGCGCCTTCTGAAGAGACCTGAAACACGCTGCATAACTCCCGGTCTGTCTTCGACCAATGCTATCAGAACATGCGTTTCATTCATATCAGGCATATTCCTCACAACCTTCTGAAAGGTTGACCATCATAGTTTCTTTTTGGTTCAAAGGCTCTGCCTTTGAGAACCGTTTCTTGCTTTTTCTTTTCTAAAGAAAAAGGGTTATCTAGCCTTCAACTATGTCCTTCAGGCACTTGCCGGGCGGCACCATTGGAAATATGTTCGCCTCGTGGTCAACTATTACATCTATGACGGTAGGCTTTCCTGATTTAAAAGCTTTCTTAACTGCCGGTGCGATTTCCTCTGGTTTTTCGACCTTAATTCCCTGAGCTCCGTATGCCTCTGCAAGCTTGACGAAATCCGGGGAATTGCCCAAATCTACTGCAGAGTAGCGCTTTTTGTAGAAGAGCTCCTGCCACTGGCGAACCATGCCCAAGTAGCGATTATTCAAGACCGCAGCGACGACCGGTATGTCGTTCTCGACCACGGTAGCGAGTTCTTGGGAGTTCATCAGAAAGCTGCCGTCGCCCGCAATGTCTATGACGTTGTTGTTCGGCTTTGCAACCTTGGCTCCCATTGCAGCAGGGAAGCCAAAGCCCATTGTACCGAGACCGCCGGAGGATATGAACGTCCTTGCTTTGGTTCTTTCCAAGTAGTGCGCTGCCCACATTTGACACTGCCCAACTTCAGTAGTAACTATGTCGTCCTCGCCCAAAGCTTTCATTATCTCTTTTATAACTCTCGGCGGTTTGAGAGGCACGTCGTCGTAATCCATGTAAGGCTGGAATTCTCTTTTGTACTCTTTAATCTTGTTTGTCCACTCTGTATTTTCCTTCTTTGCGTACTCTTTTAAAAATTTTATTAGGTCTTTTAAGACGAGCTTTGCATCTCCGACAACTGGCAGAGCTACCTCGACGTTCTTTCCAATTTCTGCAGGGTCTATATCCACATGGATTATCTCAGCCTCTGGAGCAAAGCAGCTCACCGCTGCCGTTGTGCGGTCAGAGAACCTGCATCCGACTGCCAGGATTACATCCGCATCATTGATTGCGTAATTGCCTGCCTTTCTGCCGTGCATGCCAATCATTCCCAGGGCGAAAGGATGGTTCTCCGGAAATGCGCCTTTACCCATGAGCGAGGTCGCAACTGGAGCGCCGAGCATCTCGGCAATTTGGCGCAGCTCTTCGACTGCTCCTGAGAGTATAACTCCGCCGCCAGCTAGGATAATTGGTCTCGCAGCATTGATGAGCATCTCTGCAGCTTTCTTTATCTGCTTTGGATGCCCCTTCAGCGTTGGCTTGTAGCCGGTAATCTCAATGTCCTTCGGAAAATCTATTTCGCCTTCAAGCTCTTGAACGTCCTTCGGAATGTCTATCAGCACAGGACCCGGTCTTCCTGTCTTTGCTATCTTGAAAGCTTTCTTTATTACGTAGGGTATCTCCTCGACGGTACGAAACTGGAAATTGTGCTTGGTTATCGGCATAGTTATGCCTATGGCATCTGTCTCCTGAAAAGCGTCCTTTCCTATGAACAGTCTCGCAACCTGCCCTGTAAACGCAACAATCGGCGAGGAATCCATATATGCATTTGCAATCCCTGTGGTTAAGTTTGTGGCTCCAGGACCAGAAGTAGCGCTGCAAACGCCGACTTCCCCACTCGCCCTTGCATAGCCGTCTGCAGCATGCGCAGCTCCCTGCTCGTGGCGCACAAGAATGTGTCTAATACTTGCGTCGTAAAGCACATCGTAGAGCGGGATGCTTGCCCCGCCAGGGATTCCAAATATAACCTTGACGCCTTCCTTCTCGAGCGCTTTGACAATTGCTTCTGCACCTTTCATCCTCATTTTCAATCCCTTCGTCGCCAAGCTTTTCTCATAAGCCTAATCGAATGGCTCCTTGGTCTTGACCCGTTGTTGTACTTGCTATCGCAAGTGGGTCTCGGCACGAGGACGACCAAGCGTTAGCGAAGGTCGTCCGAAGTGCTGAGACTTCATCAGCTTGTACTGGATGCTGTCCGCAAGTGCTTCAAAGCTTGCCTCGATTATGTTCTCCGAAACGCCTACAGTTCCCCAAGATGATTTGTCATCGCTGGACTGAATGAGCACCCTGACCTTGGCAGCCGTACCTTCTCGCGTGTCTAAAACCCTGACCTTGTAGTCCGTTAAATGCATCTCTTTGAGCACTGGATAAAACTTTTCCAGCGCCTTGCGGAGCGCATTGTCCAGAGCATTTACTGGACCATTTCCTTCCGCAGCGGTATGCTCTTCCTTTCCATCTACCCTAACTTTAACGGTAGCCTCCGCTATTAGTTCATCGCCTCTCGTATCGACAATGACTCTAAATTCCTCTAATTCGAAGAAGCTCCTATAAGTACCTAACGCTTTTTTCATAAGCAGCTCGAAGCTCGCTTCTGCTCCCTCGAATTGATAGCCCTGGTTCTCTAAATCCTTCAGCATTTTTAATATCTTCTGGGTTTGAGGAGTATCTTCCCTCAAGTCAAGCCTGTACTCCTCTGCCTTTGTAAGAATGCTGCCCCTTCCGGAGAGCTCTGAAATAAGTATTCTGCGCCTGTTGCCAATAAGTTCCGGCTTGACGTGCTCGTAAGTCTCTGGATTTTTCAGCACTGCACTGACGTGTATTCCGCCCTTATGTGCAAATGCGCTGCTGCCGACGTAGGGCATGTTATTCTGGTGGCCTAAATTAGCTATCTCGCTCACGAATCTCGAAACCTCTGTGAGCTTTTTCAGCTGCCTGCTGTCGAGACAGTCTATTCCAAGCTTGAGTTTTAAATTCGGAATTATCGAGCAGAGATTAGCGTTTCCGCAGCGCTCACCGTAACCGTTTATAGTCCCATGAACCTGCTCCGCACCCATCTTAACAGCAGCGATTGTATTCGCAACCGCTGTATCTGCATCGTTGTGTGCATGGATGCCCAACGGAGCGCTTATCCTCTTTCTAACCTCTGCAAAGGTCTCCTGAACCTCGTAAGGCATTGCCCCGCCGTTTGTATCGCAGAGCACAATAACATCTGCCCCCGCAGCCTGCGCAACCTTCAGCGTCTGCATTGCGTAATCTGCATTTCTCTTGTATGCATCGAAGAAGTGCTCTGCGTCATATATTACCTCCTTCCTCTTCGACTTGAGATAGCTTATAGAATCTTCTATGAGCTCTAAATTCTGCTCGAGAGAGATGCCAAGCGCATCTCTGATGTGCAAGTCCCAACTCTTTCCGAAGACGCACACTGCAGAAGTGCCTGCTTTCAGCAGCGCTTTTATATTCTGGTCTTTTTCAACTTTGTTTTTTGCCTTTCTTGTGCTACCAAAAGCCACTATCTTTGATTTGAGGCGCCGAGCTTTAACTTTCCTGAAAAACTCAACATCCTTCGGATTCGAGCCTGGCCAGCCCCCTTCGATGTAGTGCACTCCAAGCTCGTCCAGTTTTTTTGCAATCCTAAGTTTATCCTCTAAAGAAAAAGAAATGTACTCGCTCTGCGAGCCGTCTCTGAGCGTTGTGTCATAAATCCTGACCATATTCCGCCTCGGACAAAGTATATAAAACTTCTGTTTTAACGTCTGTAAAATTTATATGCGAAAAGCTACGATGGAAAGACGTAATCAATATGCTTATGCCAGAAGTTTATTTTGCTGCTTTAAGAGTTCCAAGCTTCAGAGAGTGGTGGCTGCCCGAGGAAAGTCTAATAGCAAAGCTGGAGAAGATTTTTTATTCTGCGCATTTAAACGAAGTCGTTCGGCGAGGAGCGAGAGTCGGGATAAAACTTCACATGGGGGAGCCGGGCAATGTGCACTATTTGAGACCAATTTATGCCGCAAAGCTCGCGGATATAGTTAAAAAATTAAAAGGAAAGCCGGTGGTAGTCGAGACCTGCGGCTTGGGCTGGTTTCCCGGCAGAACTTCGGCAGCCAAACATTTAGAAGCCGCAAGGAGAAACGGCTTTTGCGAGGCCACGATTGGAGCTCAGATACTAATGGCTGATGGCGGGGAAGGCCTGGAAGGCGTGCGAAAAGGAAAGGTTTTCATTGCAAAGGGAATAGTAAATTTAGATGCTCTGCTCGTTCTTTCGCATACCACGGGACATATACAGGCAGGTTATGGCGGCGCTATAAAAAATCTCGGCCTGGGATGCGTCACAAAAACAAGCAAGTTCAGAGTGCATTACAGAGGCAAACCTCGCATAGATGCAAAAAAATGCAATGCCTGCGGGGAGTGCTTAAAGTATTGCCCTGCTGAAGCTATTTCCAATTTTAGAATAACTGAAAAATGTTTGTGCTGCAACGTTTGCTCGGAAGTGTGCAATAGAGGAGCGATAAAAGTCAGGGCAACGACAGGCAGGGAGCTCTCAGAGAGAATTGCGGAAAATGCAGCGGCGGTTGTAGATATGGTAGGAAAAGAAAACATGGGCTACGTAAACCTGGCAATAGATGTTTTACCGCACTGCGATTGCCACCCGCACAGCGATATTCCAATAGTACCTGATTTGGGGGTACTCGCATCTCGAGACCCGGTAGCGATAGACAGAGCATCCGTTGATTTGATAAATGCAGCTCCAGGAGTCTTGACAAGCGAGGCAGAAAGAGTCGATGCATTAAAGCCCGGTACAGATAAATTCAAGCTGCTTCACCCTCACATTGACTGGCGCATTCAATTGCAAACTGCTGAAAAACTTGGAATGGGAAAGCAAAAATACGTCCTAAGAAAAATTTAGGTTTTAGCCTTTCTTTCCTGCAAACTTTGCTCGTACTTGGAAGGACATTTAATTAAGATTTTGTGAGATTTGAATGTATCCTGAGAAACTAAAGTCCCTATCACCGTTATTCCAGCCCAAGGTTTAAATCCGTCGGGCAGCGCACCATTATATTCAACATTTATGCTCGAATTTTCATACGCAAGTACGAACTTATAGGAATTTTGTTCTTCATTTTTTTGTAAACTACCTTCTTTTATATAACCTGTCATTTGAATATTCCTGTTGATATATAGAGATGTATTGCCAGTGATTTCGTCTACAGATTTAATAGGTGTCATAAATTCTAGTATACTCCCCCAACCCGCCCATAGGCTTAGTAATACTATAAGCACTCCTAAGACCAGCTTAACCTTCTTGTCCATTTAAGCACCCTTCCTTTTCTCGATTTCTCTCAACTTCAAATCTAAGTATGCCACGTAAATTATCAGCACGCTCCAGAGCAGGAGTGCAGCAGCAAATATGCTTTTTTCCATTTCTTCACCTCAAATTTTCAATTCTAATACTGAGCCAGAGCAGGTAAGCATAGAGCATAAAACTTCCGAGGAGCATGAGAGAGAAAGTTATTTTTCCAGAGGGGTCTAGAGTAAATGCAGCTTCGCCCTTGTACAGCTGCGGGTGTAGCGAAGTCCATATCGTCGCTGAAACATGCGTCAGCGGTACTCCAACGAAACCGAATATTCCAATCACCGCTGAAAGCCTTGCCCTTGCTTCCTCGTCCTCCAAGGCTGAGCGAAGTGATAGGTAGCCTGCGAGTATGAACCAGAGGAATAGCGTCGTCGTCTGCCTCGGGTCCCAGTTCCAGTATGCGCCCCAGGCGAGGTTTGAGAATATCGCTCCTGCTACCAGCAATATTGAGCAGAAAACTATCGCAAGCCTTGCAGAACAGGATGCTATGGTGTCCCATTTTATATCTCTGCTCTTCAGGTACGCAGCGCTTCCTATAAGCATTACGAAAAAGGCGAGATAAACAACCGGCGCATTCTGCATTGAAAAGAAGAAAATCTTGTAGCCGTGCTTCATCGGGTCGCCCTCGTATCTAAGCAGCGAGTCGTCGAGCGGTCCCAGAACAAGCAATGCCATATACATACCCGCCGCCACTATGACATAGGTTGCGAGCAGTACAAGCAAGCGTTTCTTCATTTCACTCCTCCATAACATAGCTGAATAACAGCGAGGATAATGTTGTCATGACTATTATATAAAATAGGATGAGCTTTATCTCTTTAATGCCGGGCAGGGGCGTTCCATAAAGCATCACTTCCCTGAGCGCCATAATAGTTGGGATTATAACAGGCAGGAGCAGGGGAAGCACAACTATCTGGAGCACCAGCTCCCTGCTTCTTGCGCTCAGTACAGCTGCGGATAGAAAAGAGCCCACTACAACGAGACCGACGCTGCCCAGCGTCAGTATCAGAAGCGCATCTAAAGCGCTTCCTTTGATGCTGTAGCTGAACAAGACTATGAATAGAGGGAAGGCTATCAGCTCTATTGCAAGCACGAGCACGAGGTTATAAACTATCTTTCCGAGAAGTATCTCGTTGTAGCCCATCGGAGATAGTTTAAGCCCTTCCAGAGTTCCTGTCTCTTTCTCTTTCACAAACGCCCTCGAAAGTCCGAGCAAGCCGGCAAATATTAGCACGAACCAGAGAAAGCCTGGGGCAACCTCCCTTGCGGTCTGGGAGTAAGGCTCTATTGCGAAGTTGAACATGAGCAGGGTGACGAACGAAAAAAGAAACATGAAATTTAAAGTTTGCCTGCTTCTGAATTCTATTCTCAAATCTTTCCCTGCAAGGATAAAAGCCCGCCTGAAATTCATGCTTTCAAACCCGCAAATATTTTTTCAACTTCGCTGGTACCTTTCCTGAGGTCTACCTCTGCAACGACGCTGCCCATGTGCATCACCACCCCTGTCCTGCACAGCTGCGCCGCCTCTTCAAGAAGGTGCGTGGTCAGCAGAATCGTAGTACCCTTCGAACGCAGCTCTTTCACCATTTCGTAAAACGCCTGCCTGCTCTTTACGTCCAAGCCAACGCTCGGCTCGTCAAGTAAGAGTATCTCCGGCTCGTGTACAATTGCCCTTGCAATCGAAAGCCTCTGCTTCATACCGCAGGATAGATTTCCGACATACTCGTCGCATATCGAACTAATCTCCAGTTTTTCTAGCAAATCCTCAACACTCGCTTCAGCCTCGTAGAGTGCAGTATAAAAATCCAGATTTTCCTTCACGGTCAGCTCATCGTAGAGAAAAGAATTGTGCGAAACTACGCCTATGCTTTTTTTTACTTTCTCAGGCTCTTTTGCCAGATCGAATCCATTTATTTTTACACTGCCGGAGGTAGGCTTTAGAAGTGTGCTCAAAATCCGAATTATGGTTGTTTTACCAGCTCCGTTAGGCCCGAGCAGTGCAAAGGATTCTCCCCTAGCGATAGCTAGGGTAACATCGCTCACTGCTAGATGACTTCCAAATTTCTTGCTGAGATTTTTGGCCTCGATTATTTGCATCAGGTTAAAGTCAGACTCCTAAGCAATAAATCTTACTGATATGAAAAGGTATTTATCTTCGCCGCTTTGCTAGTGAAGATAGTGAGAAGATGGACATCGAGTACACAATTGTAGTCCTAGCTTCCGCAGCTGTTGCATACATTATGTTCAGAGCACTGTTCGGCAGGCGGAGCGAAAAACTCTGGAAGGAGCAGATGAGGGATAAAGAGAAAAAAGAGGAAGAGTAGATGAGACTCGTCGTTACCAGATGACATTTACATATCCGCTTTTCTTAATCTCATCATCTTTCGAGATTAAGTCTGCGGCTAGAATTTGAGCAGTTGCAACGACTATTTTATCGTGAAGCTCTGGCAGTTTGTCCAACTTCTGTATCTCTTTTATGACTTTTAAATCCAGCGGGAATGTAGTAAAATTCGAGGCAAATTCTACTTTTTCTATGACCTCGGCAAAATTAATCTCAACTTTTTGCTTTTTTACGATATAGAAGGATTCGGCGAGTACAATCGTAGGTACCACAATAGTTGCTTCCCCCAGCTCTGCTTTAGTAAATATTTCACTTGCCTTTTTACTCAGCCTATCGTCATTAGATAAATGCCAGAGGAAGGGATGCGTATCTGTTACATAGAGCATGCTATGCCCTCATTTTAAAAAGAGACTTCTTTGCTTCTTCAATATCTTTTTCTTCTACCTTTAATCCCTTTAGCATGCCTTTGAGAGATACTATTTTTTTAGCCTTTGCGTGCTGAATAAAAGCAATTTTTAATTCGGTAAGCTCTTTTTCAAGGGCATTCAATTTTTTGAAAATATCTTCTTCAACCGCTTCATTCATACGAAACACCAAATATTATTAAGCGACAGCAAGGTTTAAAGGTTTCTATGCACCAAAATCTTAGCATGGACGCAAACAGTGCTTTATTTACTTTAAGCGCAATTGTTCAATCTTTGGCAGC
>JBDRDL010000042.1:0-6037 GCA_043820925.1 Methanobacteriota archaeon
TCCGCCGCTATAAGACAGTGGTAAACTGGGAGAAGGCTGGAAAAGAACCTGTGTATGCGATGATAGATGTAAAGGTTTCTCCTGAACGGGGCAGGGGCTACGACGCTGTTGCTGAACGAATCATGCGCTTTCCAGAAGTCAAAACATTGTATCTCATGTCTGGTACATATGATTTATCGGTCTTGGTGGAAGGCAGTACCATGAAAGAAGTTGCCACCTTCGTCGCAGAAAAGCTTGCGCCCCTGGAGCAGGTAGAAAGTACTGTAACGCACTTCCTGCTGAAGAAGTACAAGGAAGACGGGGATGTGCTGTACGAGAAAGAGGAAAATAAAAGACTCGCTGTCAGCGCTTAACTTTTTCTGGTGGAAGCATGAAGGTATCGGATAGAGCAAGGAGCGTGCCTCCTTCAGGTATCAGAAAATTTTTCGAGCTCGTTTTAGGCGTTGAGGATGTGATTTCTCTCGGAGTAGGGGAGCCTGACTTCATTACTCCATGGCACGTAAGGGAGGCTGCGATGTATGCTCTCGAAAAAGGCTACACGATGTACACCTCGAACTACGGCTTGTTAGAGCTGAGAGAAGAAATTGCAAGGGCTGTTAAGAGGGACTACTCTATAGAATACGAGCCGAAGAGCGAGATACTGATTACTGTCGGGGTGAGCGAGGGCTTTGACCTTGCGGCAAGGGCGGTCGTAAACCCTGGCGACGAGGTAATAATACCCGAACCCTGCTACGTTGCCTACAAGCCCTGCACGATTTTCGCTGGCGGAATACCTAAGGTCATCGCAACAAGCGTCGAGAACGAATTCAAGGTTACTCTAGAGCATGTCGAGAAAAAAATAAACAAAAGAACGAAAGCTCTGGTGCTGAACTATCCGAACAATCCTACTGGAGCAACGATGAGCAAAAGAGAGCTCGAGAGGATAGCGGACGTTGTAAACGAGCACGACTTGATAGCTATTTCAGACGAAGTGTACGGCAAGCTTACCTACGATGGCAGACATACGAGCTTCGCTTCTCTGAATGGAATGCAGGAGCGCACAATTCTGCTGAACGGCTTTTCAAAGGCTTATGCAATGACCGGATGGAGAGTAGGCTACGCCTGCGGCAGCGAGGATGTAATCGAGGCGATGATGAAGATTCACCAGTACAGCATGCTCTGCGCTCCTGTTGCCTCTCAATTCGCTGCAATCGAAGCTCTGCGCAACGGAGAAAAGGAAATGCTTGCAATGGTGAAGCAGTACAACCAGCGCAGAAGGTTGGTGGTAAAAAGGCTGAACGAGATAGGATTAACCTGCTTCGAGCCGAGGGGAGCTTTCTATACCTTCCCTTCGATTAAAAAAACTGGCTTGAACTCTGAGAAGTTTGCAGAGCGCCTGCTCAAAGAAGAAAAAGTAGCAGTAGTGCCTGGGAACGTTTTCGGAGAGAGCGGCGAGGGTTTCGTTCGCTGCTCTTATGCTGCATCGCTGGAAGATTTAAACGAAGCGCTGAACAGGATGGAGAGATTTATAAAAAGGGTTTCAAACGATAAGAATTTATATTCAACATAAAAAATAATGTTAGATTGTGAAAGTTGGGTGAGATGCGTGGAGGAACCAATCAGACTAAACGAATGCGACCCGGACTTCATTCAGGAAGTGGCAGAAGCTGGGGGCAAGAATGTGCAGCTTTGCTTCCAGTGCGGGACATGCGGCGGGGGCTGCCCTACTGCCTATGCGATGGACTATACCCCGAGGCAGATAATGGGGATGGTAAACCTCGGGATGAGAAATGAAGTTTTAAAAAGCGACACAATCTGGGTCTGCTCTTCCTGCTATACCTGCATGACCCGCTGCCCGAGAGGAGTTGAGATAACGAAGGTAATGGCAGCGCTGAAGAGCATAGCGATAAAAAGCGGCATAGAAACCAAAAACAAAAAGGCACCCGCATTTTACAAAACCTTCGTCGAGGTAGCTGGAACTTACGGCAGACTTTTCGAGCCCATGCTCTTTCTCAAGTTCGCCCTCAAAGCAGAAGATTCTCTTACAGGCTCAATAGCGAGGCTGCTCAAGGACGCTTCATTCGGGCTCGAGCTTACGAAGAAAGGCAAGCTCGCATTTATGCCGAGTAAAGTCAAGAATATGCAGCAGATTAAGAAGATTTATGAAATTGCGCTGGGGGAGAGCAAATGAAGCTCGGTTATTATCCCGGATGCTCCCTCGAATCTACTGCAAAAGAATACGACATGTCCATGCGGGAAGTTTTTAAAGCTCTAGACGTTGAGCTCGTTGAATTAGAGGACTGGAACTGCTGCGGCGCAACTGCTGCTCACTCTGTGGATTATTTGCTTTCCCTCGCTCTGCCTGCGAGAAACCTCGCAATAGCAGAGAGAGACGACCTAGACATAGTAGTGCCCTGTCCCGAGTGCTATCAGAAGGAGTGGTCTGCCGGCGAAGCTCTTGGTGCGGATTCTGAGCTGCTGGAAAAAGTGAACACGCTTCTTGGAAACGGGCCTCAATATAAAGGGGGCGTAGAAGTAAAGCACCCGCTCGACGTGATACTCAACAACATAGGGATTGAAAAGCTCTCCCAGAAAGTTGTTAAACCGTTAAAGCTTAAAGTCGTACCTTACTACGGTTGCGTAATTGTAAAGCCGCCTCGCAAGAAAAAATTCGACAGTGCAGAGAATCCTGTTTCCATGGACAGAATACTCGCAGCCATAGGCATCGAGGTGCTTCCCTACGATTTGAAAACCAGGTGCTGCGGAGGTCCAGTAATGCTCGCCAGCGAAGAGATTATGCTGAAACTCAGCTACGAGCTGCTTAACAAAGCAAAAACTGCTGGGGCGCAGTGCGTTGTAACCGCATGTCCGCTCTGTCACATGGCTCTGGACGCAAAGCAAATAAACATTGAAAAAGCGTATAACGAAAAAATAAACGTGCCTGTGCTATATTTTACCCAGCTAATGGGTCTTGCCCTTGGCATCGCACCCAAAAAACTTGGTTTGGATAAGAATATCGTATCTACCGAAAAATTATTGAAATATCTTTAAATAGAATCTTTTAAGCAAAAATAGATTCGAAAAGTTTATATTAAACATCGTTAAGTTATAACTGGTGATTTGAATGGCTGAAATACCAACAGCGGCAGCTGATAGAATTATAAGAAATGTAACAGGTTTGAGAGTGGGCGTGGATGCAGCGATGGCGCTCGCAGAAGTACTGGAAAAGAAAGGCTCCCAGCTTTCCATAGAGGCAGGTAAACTTTCGAAGCACGCTGGCAGGAAGACGGTAAAGGCTGACGATATAAAGTTAGCCGCAGAAAGGTTAGGGATATAGAGATATTAACCTGCCATAGCCTCTCTTTACAAGTATCTCTCCCTCCTCGAAAGCTGGCTTGCCTCTTAGGATAACCCTACCAGCGCTGCCTACTGTAGTCTGACCCTCAAAAGGCGAATATTTTGCCTTTGAATAAAATTCATCTACATCTATTTTGCTCTTTTCCTCCATGTTTAGAATAATCAAGTCTGCATCGCTGCCGACTTTTATTTCTCCCTTATTTTTTATTCCGAAAATTTTCGCAGGGTTCTCGCACATCCAGCGCACGAGTTCTTGAATAGTGATTTTTCTTTCGTTGACCAAAGTCAGAAATAGCCTGAGCATTACATCTAAATTCGGAAAACCCGGCAGGGCATCCTCCTCCTTTTCAGAAACTTCGTGCGGGGCATGGTCGCTTGCCACTGCATTAATTCTCTCGCTTTTCAGTGCAGCCCATAAGGCTCTATTGTCTGCCTGCGTCCTCAAAGGCGGGTTTACCCTTGCAATATTTCCCTGCTCCCTCAGCTCCCTCTCAGTAAGCATCAAATGGTGCGGCGTTACCTCGCAGGTTGTGTATTCGTTCAGGTAATTCAATGAACTCCTGCAGGAGATGTGGCAGATATGCACAGGTTTTTTAAAGTTTGCAGCTAGACTGCAAACTTTTTTCACAGCCTCTTCCTCAGCCTTCGGCTTCCCATCCATGCTTGCATATTCTGCATGCACTGCAACTCTGTTGCGCTCCTTAATTGCCTGCGCTAAGACTTCTTCATTTATCTCCCCGAGAGTGCCGTCCATGTAAACCTTGCACGCAACTGGAGCTACTTTTTTGCTCTCCTCCAGATTTCCTGACGTGATTCCAAAATTTATGCCAAAGTCTACCAAACTTTTTTTACTTGCAACTTCAAGTCTCCTTTGAAAGGTTTTTGAGTCAGTCGCCGGCGGAGAAGAATTCGGCATGTCAACGAAGGTTGTTATTCCGCCCGCAAGTGCAGCGCTGCTCCCTGAGAAAAAATCTTCCTTGTAGCTCTGTTCAAAATCACGCATGTGCACATGGACATCTACTAACCCTGGAATCACGAACTTATTTTTTGCATCTATTACTTCTCCGCTTCTCGACCCTCTCCCTATATTCACTATCTTTTCGCCCTCGATTAAAACGTCTGCAAGAATTATCTCCCTCGAAGTAACTAGTCTGCAATTTTTTATCAGCATCGAATCAATACCCGAATATTTCATAAATTATTCCGGCGATTACGAGTATAATAACCACGGCAGTAAAAAATATTAAACCTCCCAGAAAACCTGCCCAGAAGCCGTAGGCGAACCAGAATATTATAAAACCTATAGCGCTCACAAGCAGAATTATAGGCATTGGATATTTTGTGCCGAAGTACGAAATTCCAAGAAAAATTAATAGTACGAAAATCCATTTGCCTATGATATTGTAAGTATTTCCATCTGCAAAAAAATTTTTAATCTGGGCAGCGTTTTTCCCAACCGTCATAACTGCACCCCCTCTCTCTTAGCTACGCTCTCCACGTCCTTATCGCCTCGCCCGGAGAGATTAATCATAACCACATCGCTACTATCGAATTTGTCTGCATTATTTAAAATCCATGCCAGCGCATGCGCAGACTCTAGGGCAGGAATTATTCCTTCCTTTTCTGACAGAACGTGAAACGCATGCAGGGCTTCTTCGTCCGTGGCATAGTAGTATTTTGCTCTTCTAATCTCCCTCAGCAGTGAGTGCTCAGGTCCGACTGCCGGATAGTCCAAGCCTGCGGAGATGCTGTGCGTTGGCAGAATTTGCCCGTACTTGTCCTGCAAAACGTGGGTATATGTTCCGTGCAAAACTCCTTTGCCGCCGCTTGCAAACCTCGCTGCGTGCCTGCCGGTTTCTATTCCTTCTCCTCCTGCTTCTACTCCTATCAGCTCAACTTTTTCCTCGTCAAGAAATGGATAGAAAATACCTATCGCATTGCTGCCCCCGCCCACGCATGCGATAATTGCGTTGGGCAGCCTCTTTTCTTTCTTCAATATCTGTTTTTTTGCCTCTATTCCTATTACGCTCTGAAAATCCCGGATCATCATCGGGTAGGGATGCGGACCGAGAACAGAGCCCAGGAGGTAGTGAGTAGTTTCCACATTAGCCAGCCAGTCTCTCAGCGCTTCATTTATCGCATCCTTTAATGTTCGTGAGCCTGCATGCACAGGAGTAACATTTGCCCCCAGAAGGCGCATTCTAAAAACATTTATCTTCTGCCTCTCCATGTCCTCAGTTCCCATGTAAATCTCGCATCGCAAGCCAAGGGCTGCGGCAGCTGTCGCAGTTGCGACGCCGTGCTGCCCTGCTCCAGTTTCTGCTATAATGCGGGTTTTCCCCATTCTCTTCGCAAGCAGCACCTGACCCAGCGTGTTGTTTATTTTGTGGGCGCCCGTAATGCGCTAAATCTTCTCTCTTGAGATAGAGTTTAAAGCCAAGCTCTTTGCTCAGATTTTCGCAGTAGGTTAGCGGAGTGGGTCGGCCTGCATATTCTTTTAAGTAGCAGTTCAGCTCTCTGTGGAATGCCCTGTCTTTTTTTATTTTAAGGTACTCTCTTTCCAGCTCATATATCGCAGGCATTAGCGTTTCGGGCATGTAGCGCCCGCCGTAGCTGCCAAATCTTCCAGAGCTACTGGGGTATTTATCAAACAGCATGCGAAATAGATTTATTTACTTAGTAAATAAATTTATCCTCATGA
>JBDRDL010000043.1:0-15527 GCA_043820925.1 Methanobacteriota archaeon
GGATTGAAATGGATGTAGGAAAATCTATAAGGGCTGCGGTTGATACTGGAAAAGTGATATTGGGTGAAAGAGAAACTCTGCGGGCAGTGAGAAATGGTGAGGTCAGGCTTGTAATCATGGCGTCAAATTGTCCTTCTGCTCTTAAAGAAAAGCTAATGCATCACGCTAAAATTTTAAGCGTGCATGTTTACGAATACCCTGGTTCAAGTCTGGAGCTGGGCTCTGCGTGCGGCAAGCCATTCACTGTTTCGATTCTGGGCGTTGTAGAGGCAGGGGATTCAGATATTTTTGAGCTGTGCAGGAGGTAGTGCTTTGAAGCTTTCTGCCGAGGAGATTGGATACATAGCTCTCTTTGAGAAAATTACAGGTGCTGTAACAAAGGACTGCGTTACTGACGAGGAAGAGAACAAAATCCTTTTCGTTGTTAAAAAAGGTGATATGGGTCTAGCTATAGGAAAGAAAGGAGCAAACATTCAAAGGGTAAGACAGGTAATTGGAAAAAAAATCCAAGTTGTTGAATACTCTGAAGACCCGGCAGAGTTCGTAAAAAATATTTTCCATCCCTTCAGAGTAAATAATGTATCGATTTCAAATAAGGTTGCTCGTGTGGATTTGGATGATAGGGATAAAATAGCAATGGGGAGAAAAAATATTCAAAAAGCAAAAATGCTTGCAGAACGCCACCACAACCTGAGTATTGTAATAGTTTAAGGTGCGAAAATGGCAAAGAAACCCACTGGTGAGTTTACAGGAAGAAAGCTGCGTGTGAGAAGGCAGCAGTTTAGATGGAATAGCCCGAAGTATAAGCGGCGGGTTTTGAAACTGAAGGAAAAATCTAATCCGCTGGAAGGAGCGCCGATGGCGAGAGGAATAGTTCTCGAAAAAGTTGGAATCGAGGCAAAGCAGCCAAACTCTGCGATAAGAAAGTGCGTCAGGGTGCAGCTGATAAAGAGCGGCCGCCAAGTTACTGCATTCGCTCCCGGAGACGGGGCTATAAATTTCATAGACGAGCACGATGAGGTACTCATCGACGGAATTGGCGGCAGAAAAGGAGGAAGCATGGGAGACATACCAGGAGTCAGATTCAAGGTCATTGCAGTTAACAATGTGGCACTAAAAGAACTGGTCAAAGGAAGAAAGGAGAAGCCTGTCAGGTGAAATAATGTTCAAGGTTTTTGGGCTCTGGGATACCAGCGGAGTAGAAGTCAGAGACCCCGGTCTCAAGGCATATATAAATCTAAAGCCGGTTTTCCTGCCGCACAGCGCAGGGAGGCATGTAAAGTCCTTTGGAAAGTCCAACATATCGATAGTAGAGAGGCTTATCAACAGAATAGGCGTAACCGGGCATGAGGGCAAGAAGCACAAGCGCACGAGCGGGCGCAACGTGGGCAAGAAGCACATGGCTTATAATATCGTCAAGGAGGCTTTCGCAATAATTGAGAAGAAAACAAAAAAAAATCCGGTGCAGGTTCTTGTGGATGCGCTGATAAATTCTACACCGAGAGAAGACACAACCAGAATAAAATACGGAGGCATAGCCTATCACCAGAGCGTTGATATTTCGCCGCAGCGCAGGTTAGATGCTGCGCTTCGCTTTGTAACAGTCGGTGCTGCGAAGGGAGCTTTCAGGACGAAAAAGTCAATAGCGCAGTCGCTTGCTGACGAAATAATTGCTGCTGCGAATTATAGTATGAAGTGCTACTCTATTTCAAAGAAGGAGGAGCTTGAAAGAATCGCAAAAGCTGCGAGGTAGGAAGATGGGCAGAAGAGAGCAGATGGTCGAGAAGATTTCGAAACTCATGGACGAACCTGAGAGAATCAGAAACATGGGAATCGTAGCTCACATCGACCACGGAAAGACCACGCTGAGCGACAATCTACTGGCTGGAGCTGGGATGATAAGCGAAGAGCTGGCAGGTCAGCAGTTATATCTTGATTCTGACATTCAGGAGCAGATTAGGGGCATTACAATAGATGCTGCCAACGTTTCAATGGTTCACGAGCGCAGGGGACAGGAATACCTGATAAACATGATTGATACCCCGGGTCACGTTGATTTTGGAGGAAATGTAACCAGGGCGATGAGAGCAGTAGACGGTGCTATCGTTGTTATAGATGCGGTAGAGGGAGTGATGCCCCAGACAGAGACTGTTATAAGGCAGGCTCTTAAGGAGAAGGCAAAACCCGTGCTTTTTATAAATAAAGTAGACAGGCTCATAAACGAGCTCCGCTTAACGCCGGAAGAAATGCAGAAGCGCTTCGCTGCGATAATTGCTCATTTTAACAAAATAGTTAAAGCAATGGCTCCGCCGGAGTTCAAGGAGAAATGGCAGGTTAGAGTAGAAGATGGAAGCGTTTCCTTCGGCTCTGCTTACAGCCACTGGGCTATAAACGTGCCGGTAATGAAAGATACCAGAATAACTTTCAAGGATATAATAGAGTACAATGTCCAGGGAAAGCAGAAGGAGCTTGCAAAAAAAGTCAAGCTGTCTAACATAGTTTTGGACATGGTTATAAAGCACCTGCCAAATCCGCTCGAAGCACAGAAGTATCGAGTACCTCACATCTGGCCAGGCAACATAAGCACAGACGGTCAAGCCATGGTAAGCTGCGACTCAAAGGGCAAGCTTGCGATGATGGTTACAGACTTAAAGATAGACCCGCAGGCTGGAGAAGTCGCCACAGGAAGAATTTTTTCAGGCACGCTGATGAAGGGCAAAGAAGTTTACTTGGTGAATGCAAAGGCAAAGACGAGAGCCCAGCAGGTTGGAGTTTACATGGGTCCTGAGAGAATGCCCACTGAACATGTGGTCGCTGGAAATATTGCAATGGTTGTCGGGCTCAAGGATATTCGTGCTGGTGAAACGGTTACTGAAACAGACGCTCCAATAGAGCCCTTCGAAGAGATGCGCCACTATTCAGAGCCCGTCGTCACGGTTGCGGTGGAGGCAAAGAGCCCAAAGGATTTGCCAAAGCTTATTGAAGTTCTAAATATACTGGCAAGGGAAGACCCGACTATAAGGGTTAAAATAGACGAGGAAACAGGAGAGCATTTGTTATCTGGAATGGGGGAGCTGCATTTAGAAATCATTACCTACCGGATTAAGGAGAGAGGCGTAGATATAGACGTCTCCCAGCCGATTGTGGTTTACAGGGAAGCAGTTGAAAAAACCTCTCCAGAAATAGAGGGAAAATCTCCAAACAAGCACAACAAGTTTTACTTCGTTGTCGAGCCTCTCGAGAAATCTGCATTCGAAGCACTGGTTAAAGGAGAGATTAAAGCAGCGAGACTTAAAGGCAAGGAGCTTGCAAAGGCTTTTGAGGAGAGAGGAGTTGAAAAGAAAGATGCCAGAGGCATAGTTGAGGTTTATGAGAATAACGTGCTTACAGACGTTACGAAAGGCATTCAATATCTAAACGAAGTTATGCAGCTGATTCAGGAAGGTTTTCACGAAGCAATCGATGAAGGTCCGCTGGCAAAGGAAAAAGTTCTCGGCCTGAAGGTCAAGCTCGTGGACGCAAAACTTCACGAGGACTCCATACACCGCGGTCCAGCTCAGGTCATACCTGCGGTCAGAGACGCTATCAGAGAGGCAATGGTGCAGGCAGGAGCACTTCTCCTAGAGCCAAAACAAAAAGTATTTATCCATGTTCCCCAAGATTATATGGGCGCTGCAACCAGGGAAATCCAGAGCAGAAGAGGTCAAATCATAGACATGCGCCAGGAGGACAGCATGGTGATAATCGATGCAAAGTGCCCGGTTGCAGAGATGTTCGGATTCGCTGGAGATATACGAAGCGCTACCGAAGGCAGAGCTCTGTGGTCGACCGAAATATCTGGGTTTGAAAAGCTGCCTGCAGAGTTTCAAGAGGAAATTATTAAAAGTATAAGAAAAAGAAAAGGTCTAAACGTCTGAAATTTTGAGCTTCGCTCAAAATTTCAAAAAGGAGGTAAAGATATGGTACAAAAACCGCACTTGAATTTGGTGTTCATAGGACACGTAGACCATGGAAAGTCTACCGCAGTTGGCAGACTTTTATTCGAGAAAGGAGATGTTGGAGAGCACGTTATAAGGCAGTATAAAGAAGAGGCTGAAAAAATAGGAAAGGCAACTTTCGAGTTTGCGTGGGTCATGGACAGGCTGAAAGAGGAGAGGCAGAGAGGCTTGACCATAGACATAGCCCACAGCAAGATGGAGACCGACAAATATTACTTCACAGTCATCGATGCTCCGGGGCACAGAGACTTCGTAAAGAACATGATAACAGGCGCATCGCAAGCGGATGCAGCAGTACTCGTCGTAGACGTAGGGCAGCGGGATGAAAAGGGCGGACTAATGCCCCAGACAAAGGAGCATATTTTCCTTGCCAGAACTCTTGGCATAGGACAGATAATTGCTGCAATAAATAAAATGGATACTGTAAAGTACGACCAGAAGAAGTATGAGGAAACAAAAGCCATGCTTCAGAAACTATTCCAAATCGTAGGTTACAAGCCTGAGCAGATAATATATTTGCCATTAGCGGGATTGAAAGGAGACAACGTAATTAAGAGGGGCGATAACCTGAAGTGGTTTGACGGTCCAACTCTGGCAGGGGCGATTGACTCTCTAAAAGTTCCAGAGAAGCCGGTAAAGCTTCCACTGAGGCTGCCTGTGCAGGACGTTTACTCCATAACAGGAATAGGAACTGTGCCGGTAGGCAGGGTCGAGACAGGAATAATGAAAGTCGGCGATACTGTTATTTTCGAACCTGCGGGCGTAAGCGGAGAAGTCAAGACAATAGAAATGCACCACGAGTCCATACCGCAGGCAGAACCAGGGGACAACGTAGGATTCAACGTGAGAGGCGTGGGCAAAACAGATATAAAGCGCGGCGATGTTTGCGGGCACGCCACGAAGCCACCCACGGTCGCAAAGGAATTCACAGCCCAGATTGTAATCCTCCAGCATCCGAGCGCAATAACCGTGGGCTATACTCCGGTGTTTCATGCGCATACTGCGCAGGTAGCGTGCAGAATTATCGAGCTCATAAGCAAGTTGGACCCGAAGACAGGCAATATCTTGGAGAAGGCTCCAAAGTTCCTGAAAACTGGTGACGCAGGTGTTATTAGAATAGAGCCGACAAGACCAATGGTTATAGAAAAAGTCAAGGAAATCCCGCAGATGGGAAGATTTGCCATTCGAGACATGGGTACTACTATAGCCGCAGGAATGGTCGTTGACATAACTCCGGCGAAGTAATTCTTAAACGTCGAAAATTTTGAACGAAGTTCAAAATTTTCAGGTGTAAAAATGCAGAAGGCAAGGATTAAACTCAGCGGCACTGACCACAAAAAATTAGAGGACGTTTGTGCTCAGGTGAAAGAGATTGCCCAGAAGACGGGCGTAGACATGTCTGGTCCCATTCCCTTACCAACGCAGCGATTGAGGGTACCTGTTCGAAAGTCTCCCTCTGGCGACGGCACGGCTACTTGGGAGCGTTGGGAGATGCGTATCCACAAGCGCTTGATTGACATCGAGGCAGACGAGCGAACGATGCGCCAAATCATGCGAGTAAGAGTTCCTGACGGCGTTAATATAGAAATTGAGTTGAAAGCGTAATTGCTTATAAACGATACTTTTTTTTAATTTGCCAAAAAGAAAACTATGTGCTACACGTTAAAATTCAAGTTATTATGAGTAGTATCGCACTCGTTCAGAAAGTGCGATGCTCGTGCCCTCGGGGAAAATATTATGTGCTATTGAGTGAAACGAAATAGCACGACGTATGACGATCAAACCTTCTGAGGTTTGCCGGGGTAGCCTAGTCCGGTATGGCGCAAGCCTGGAGAGCTTGTACTCGCCCTGCGAGTGCATGGGTTCAAATCCCATCCCCGGCGTTTCTCAGCATATCGCAGCCAAGCATTTCACAATAGTTGTCATGAATGGCTGCTCATGCCGAGACCCATTTTCCGTCAACGCTTTTGCGTGGCAAAAAAGTGGCGAGAATGCAACGAAGTGACTTGAGCGGGGGTACCAGATGGTAAACACGCCATCTTTCTATCGAAATCTCGTTCATGCTGAACGAGTGCTTCGCAAAAAATCCTCGGGAAAAACATGCTCAAAAGATTTAAGTGGTATCGAAACGCTTGCGTAAGCAAGAGCGTGAGTCTAACGCACCAGCTTTCGCTGGAGTGGAGATACCACGCAGTGATGGTCAAACTTTCTGAAGTTTGCGGGGGTACCCAAGCGGCCAAAGGGGACGGACTTAAGATCCGTTAGCTCAGTGCTTTCGAGGGTTCAAATCCCTTCCCCCGCATAGCCCTTTCTTTTGAAAAAGAAAGGTCTATCACACTACTTCTTAAAAAGAAGTAGCAAGAAACGGTTCTCAAAGGCAGAGCCTTTGAACCAAAGAAACTATGTGCTACTGAACGTAGCAAATTTGTGAAACAAATTTGCAGACGTTCAAAAAAGCACGACATATGATAGCCAGCCTTTCTGAAGGCTGGTTTAAATAACCTTTAGTTACTAAATTATTTTATCTTGTTAGGCGTTTTGAAAGTTGTGCTATTGGTGAGTTGATGGAAGAAAGCAAAAAAAAGGAAACTACTGCTGCGTTGAAAAAAAAGCTGGAAGAAAAAGATAAACTTGCTGAAGAGTATCTTTCCCGGCTAAAATACCTGCAGGCGGATTTCGAAAACTACAAAAAGATGGCTGCGAGAGAAAAGGAAGAGTTCGTCAAATTTGCAAGCGAGGCCTTGATAATTAAATTGATAGATGTTTACGAGAATTTGGAGAGAGCCATAAAAAATGGAAAAAAATCTGAGAACAGGGAAGCATTGCTGCAGGGTGTTGAGCTGACTTACATGCAATTAAAAGACTTGCTTGAAAGAGAGGGTCTTGCGCAAATCAAAGCTGTCGGAGAGAAATTTGATCCATTCAGGCACGAGGCACTGATGCAGGAGGCGAAGGAAAATTGCGAAGATGGTACAATACTGGAAGAATTCCAAAGAGGATATACCTTAAACAATAAAGTGATACGCTACTCTAAAGTAAAAGTAAATAAGAAAGAGGTGATTTGAATGCCAGAAAAAATCATTGGAATAGATTTGGGTACGAGCAATTCTGCTGCAGCAGTCATGCTCGGCGGCAAGGCAACAATAATTCCCAGCGCAGAAGGTACGACTGCATACGGAAAAGCTTTCCCTTCCTATGTAGCGTTTACCAGAGAGGGGCAGATGCTCGTTGGAGAGCCTGCTCGAAGACAGGCAGTGAGCAATCCAGAAGGAACTATAATGGCTGCAAAGAGAAAGATGGGCACAGATTACAAGTTCAGGGTTTTTGGAAAGGAATACACGCCGCAGGATATTTCTGCCTTTCTCTTGCAGAAGATAAAGAGAGACGCAGAAGCATTTCTGGGCGAGCCTGTCAAAAAGACAGTTATAACAACTCCTGCTTACTTCAATGACAACCAGAGGCAGGCGACCAAGGATGCAGGCACTATCGCCGGCTTGGAAGTCGTTCGAATTATAAACGAGCCCACCGCAGCTTCGCTTGCCTATGGCCTGGACAAAGCTGAGAAAGAGCAGAAAATCATGGTTTTCGACTTCGGCGGCGGCACGCTTGACGTTACGATAATGGAGTTCGGGGGAGGAGTTTTCGAAGTTAAGGCTACCAGCGGGGATACGCAGCTCGGCGGCACCGACATGGACAATGCGCTGATAGAGTACATCGCAAACGAGTTCAAAAAAGACACCGGCATAGACCTGAGGAAAGACAGGACGGCTGTGCAGAGGCTCAGGGAGGCTGGTGAAAAAGCAAAGATAGAGCTGAGCACAGTGCCCACGACTGATATAAACTTGCCTTTCATAACTGCAGATGCAAGCGGGCCGAAGCATCTTACTATGACCTTGACGAGAGCCAAGCTCGAAGAAATCGTCAAGCCCATCATCGAAAGATGCGGCGGACCTATGAGGCAAGCTATTGCAGATGCAGAGCTGCAGCCGACTGAAATAGATAGAATAATTTTGGTAGGTGGACCGACGAGGATGCCGATAGTTCAGGAATACGTTAAGAGGTTCGTGGGTAAAGAGCCTGAGCGAGGCATAGACCCGATGGAGTGCGTTGCAGTGGGAGCTGCGATTCAGGGCGGCGTTCTATCTGGAGAAGTAAAAGACATTTTACTGCTTGACGTTACTCCGCTGTCGCTCGGCGTTGAAACGCTGGGGAATATTTTTACGAGGCTCATCGAGAGAAATACGACTATACCAACTCGCAAGAGCCAGATTTTTACAACCGCAGCAGACTTCCAGACGAGCGTTGACATTCATGTCTTGCAGGGGGAAAGACCAATGGCTGCAGATAACGTTTCCCTCGGAAGATTCAGCCTTGTCGGAATTCCTCCAGCTCCACGAGGAGTCCCGCAGATAGAGGTAACCTTTGATATCGACGCAAACGGAATTCTAAACGTCTCTGCAAAGGATTTGGGTACTGGAAAGGTGCAGAAGATAACAATAACTGCTCCGCACAAGCTGTCTAAGGAAGAGATTGAGAAGAAAATAAAAGAGGCAGAGAAAGTTGCAGAGGAAGACAGAAGGCGCAGAGAAGAGGCAGAACTCAGAAATGAGGCGGATTCGTTGATATATGCTTCTGAAAAAACACTCTCAGAATTTAAAGACAAGGTGACCCCTGAGGTGAAAACAAAAGTAGAGAGCGCAGCTAAAGAGCTCAAAGATGCACTGGCAGGAAAAGACATTGCAGCGATTAAAAGCAAGGTTGAGAATCTGAGAAAGGCGGTGCAGGAAATCGGAGCTACAATATACCAGCAGGCAGCGCAGCAAAAAGAGGCAAAGGGCGAAGAGGCGAAGAAGGGCGATAAAGTCGTGGATGCAGAGTACGAAGAGGTGGACGAGAAGAAGTGAATGCCATGGGAAAGCAGGATTACTACGATGTACTGGGGGTTAGTAGAACCGCCTCTAAAGACGAGATTAAAAAAGCCTACCGCAGGCTGGCAATGCAGCATCACCCAGATAGAAATAAATCTCCGGGTGCAGAGGAGAAGTTCAAAGAAATCTCGGAGGCTTATGGTGTTTTGAGCGACGACATCAAGAGGCAGCAGTATGATACCTTCGGTTACGCAGGAATTGGCGAGCGCTATACGCAGGAAGATATATTCAGAGGCATCAATTTTGAAGACATCTTCAGGGACACGGGGTTCGGCTTTGGAGGGTTTGACAGCATTTTTGACATGTTTTTTGGAGGCAGGAGACAATACAAGAGAGCACCACGAAAGGGAGCAGATTTGGCATATGAACTTGAGATAACTCTCGAGGAGGCAGCATTTGGCGCAAGCAAGAAGATTGAGTTCTACCGCACTGGGATTTGTAACACTTGCCATGGCACCGGAGCAAAACCGGGGACTTCCCCAAAAACATGCCCCAGCTGCAATGGGAGCGGACAAATTTCGCAGACAAAGAGAACCCCATTCGGGCATTTTACCAGCATCACAACTTGCAGTAGGTGCAGGGGGGAAGGCAAGATAATAGAAGCTCCTTGCCAGGCTTGCAGGGGCAGGGGTACTACCCAAATTCCGAGGAGCATTTCTGTGAAAATTCCTCCCGGAGCTGAGGAAGATTCAAGGCTTAGGATAGCAGGGGAAGGAGAGGCAGGAGAGAAGGGCGCTCCACCCGGAGATTTATATGTAGTAGTGCATATTAAACCGCACGAAGTATTCGTAAGAGAAGGAGAGGATATTCTCTGCGAAGTACCTATAACTTTCAGCCAGGCAGCGCTCGGAGACGAGATTCAAGTACCCACGCTCAACGGCAGGGCTAAAATGAAGATACCTGCTGGCACGCAGTCTGGCACAATCTTCCGCCTGAAGGGAAAAGGAATGCCGAGCTTGAGAGGCTACGGCAGGGGCGACGAGCACGTCAGAGTGGTCGTTAAAACCCCTGCGAGGTTAACAGAGGAGCAGAAAAAACTGTTCAGACAGCTCGCAAGTCTTGAGGAGAAACTATGAAAAAGTTATACCTGGTTCTTTATTCTGCTATTGGTGGTGCGATTATTGCAATAGGACTTTTATTTGGAGCAGCGTATTTCCCTAGTCCAGTAAAAATAAATTCAATCTTGTATATTGGGCTGGGCTTGTTGATTACGGGATTTATAATCCTCTACTTTATTGTTATCGTATATATAGCGCAGTCTCTAATAGGAGAAATCAAGAAAGAAAGCAAAGGACAATAATATATAAATTCTGACAGATGTTATAGTTAAAAACTATTAGCGTTAAAAATTCGGGGGGAAATTTCTTGGAGTTCTGTCCCTCATGCAAAAGCTTCATGATTCCCAAGAATACCGGAAACAAGACAGTTCTCGTGTGCAGGCGCTGCGGAACTAAAGTTGACAAGTTCAGTGCGTCAAAATACAGGATAACTGAAAGGGCCAGGCACAAGCACGGCGATATCTTGGTAGTTGAGGAAGACAAGAAAAGAAAATCAGAGGAAGAGAGAAAGTACATCACCGACTTGTATGGTAGCGAGATGTATGAGATGGAAGAATAGCACCTTCGCTCGCTGAGCTGACTGATTTCAGATACCTCGCTAGGTAGCCTTTCTTAATTTTGGGCATGAAAGATTTTCCGCTACGCTTCGCTAGTGCTTCAGGAGCAGCAAGCTCTATTTTTCTGCCCGGTATATCTATTTCTATAACATCGCCGTTCTCGACCAGAGCAATTGGACCTCCTTCTGCCGCCTCCGGAGAAACGTGCCCTATGCAGAGACCTCTCGTTCCGCCAGAGAATCTTCCGTCTGTTACCAAGGCAACTGAATCCAGCAGTCCCATTCCTGCAAGCGCAGAAGTCGCTTCCAGCATCTCTCGCATCCCTGGTCCTCCCTTCGGTCCTTCGCAGCGAATTATTATAACATCGCCCCTCTTTATTTTCTTTTTCAGAATTGCCTGGTTAGCATCTTCCTCACCATCAAACACTCTAGCCTTTCCTTTGTGTACCAGCATTTTTGGAGCTACTGCACTCTGCTTCACCACAGCGCCGCCGGGAGCCAGAGAACCGTAGAGCACGGCAATGCCTCCCTCTTTATAGTAAGGATTCTGCAGAGTTCTTATAACTTCTTTATTTTTCTTGGGGTTGATGATTCTAATTTTTTTCAGATTATCAGCTATGCTTTTTCCAGTTACAGTTAAGCAGTCCAAGTTCAGCCTTTTTCTCAGCCTTTGCATTACCGCTGGTATTCCTCCTGCTCTGTCCAAATCAAGCATGAAGTGCCTGCCGCCGGGTCTGAGACTGACTAAGTTGGGGGTAATTCTGCCGAGCTCGTCGAAAGTTTTTAAATCAAGTTTTATTCCCAGCTCGTTTGCAACTGCGGGCAGGTGCAGCACGGTATTTGTGGAGCCGCCGATGGCCATGTCGACCCGTATTGCATTTTCGAATGCTTTTTTTGTGAGTATCTTGCTTGCAGTTATATTTCTCCTGAGCAGTTCTACTATCTGCGCCCCTGACTTTTTTGCGATTCTGAGTTTCTTTGCATCCACAGCGTGGCAGGTTGCGCATTCTGGAAGCGACATTCCCAGAGCTTCGGTTATGCACGCCATCGTATTTGCGGTGAATAGACCTGCGCAGGAGCCGGCACCAGTACATGCAAACTCTTCAAGATTCCTGAGTTCTTCCCCTGAGATTTTCCCAGTTTTATATGCCCCAACACCCTCGAAAACAGAGACTAAATCTGCATATTCGTCTCCAACGAAGCCCGGACACATTGCGCCGCCGGTAACGAGGATGGCAGGCAAATCTAAACGTGCAGCAGCCATGAGATGCCCGGGCACTATTTTGTCGCAGGAGGATATCATGACCATGGCATCTATGCGGTGCGCCTGAATCATGAGTTCTATGGAATCAGCAATTACTTCCCTGCTCGGCAGCGAGTACTTCATTCCCTCATGTCCCATCGCTATGCCGTCGCATATAGCAATTGTGTGGAATTCAAAGGGCGTTCCTCCAGCAGCCCTTACTCCGGCCTTCACAGCACCCGCAATCCTATCTAAATGAATATGTCCGGGAACGAATTCATTCCAGGAATTTACCACAGCGATGAAAGGCTTCTCGATTTCTTCGTCTGTAATTCCCAGAGCTTTCAATAGACTCCTCTGCGGAGCTCTCTCTGCGCCCTTCTTAACTTCATCGCTTCTCATGGGTATGAGTGATTTTCTGCATGCATATATAATTTTTGCACAAAGCTTAAATTTTAATTCACCAATGCAACTTCATGGGCATACTCGTTGGCTCCAGAAAAACCAAGTTTACCTATGATTTTCTGTATCGCATTTATGATATAATCAATCCGTACATATACACTTCCAAGATGCGGAGCGAATTGTTAAAGGAAGTTAATGGAAATCGCATTCTCGACGTAGGGGTGGGCACGGGCTATACTACAAAGAATCTCAGCAGTGCAGTCGGCATCGACTTGAATAAAAAAATGCTCCTGCGAGCAAAGGGCGAGTACAGCGGTTCTCTAGTTCTTGGAGACGCTTCAAAGCCTCCTTTCAAAAAAAACAGCTTTGATACGATAATAAGCGCAGGTTCCTTGTACTACTTCTCTTCTCCGCAAGATGTGCTGAGGCTATTTCACAGCCTTCTCAAAAAGAACGGGGTTTTACTCAGCATAACTCCGAGCTTGAGAATTCTAAAAATATTTGTGCACGTTTTCAGCAAAAAAGACCTGCAAAATCTTTACTCTAGTGCTGGTTTTAAAGTAGAAAAAATAGAAAATATGCGTGCTATCGCCTACTTCTGCAAGGCAAGGAAAATTTAGCAGGAGCTGTGGTTGATGCATTCCTGGGGGCAGACCTCAACGCAGGAGCAGCATTCGACACAGGCATCTATATTCTCTGGCTCCGCTTTTTCATCGTTCAGCCCCCAAACGCCTTCGGGGCAGATATCCACGCACTCTCCACAGCCATCGCAGAGCTCTTTGTCCACTTTGATTGTTACCATGAGAGACCTCCTTTTATTCCCAGCACGTCCCAAGTAGAATAAACCCCTTCTTTTTTTCCATGCACGAATCTTATAGCTTTTATAGCTCCGCTGACGAAAGCCTGCCTGCTGTGCGCTCTATGCGTCAGCTCTATTCTTTCGCCGTCTCCAGCGAAAATCAGGGTGTGCTCGCCGACTATATCTCCTGCTCTAATCGAGTGAAATCTTCCTATATTTTTCCCAGCAGCTTGGGCAATAAGTTCTCCAAGCTTGAGCGCAGTTCCTGAAGGAGCATCTTTTTTGAATTTGTGGTGCGCCTCTATAATTTCGATGTCGCATTCCCTGCCGAGGGTTTTTGCAACTTCCTGGGCAGCCTTGAAAAATACATTAACTCCTGCAGCCATGTTCGGAGAAATAACCGCAGATATTTTGTTTTTTTCGATAGCACTTTTTATCTCGTTCATCTGCTTCTCTGTAAAGCCGGTTGTTCCAACTACCAGATTAACCCTATTCTCGGCAGCTTTTTTTACTGTTTCAACCGCCGCCGAAGCTACCGTGAAATCCACTAAAACATCTGGCTTGTTCTTCTTCAGCGCAGCATCCAGCTCGTCGCTGGTTGCTATCGCAACTCCAAGCTTTCCGATTCCCAGCACCTCCCCAATATCCTTTCCCTTCGAGGTGCTGCCCGGAGCCTCGACTGCGCATACTACCTGCATGTCTTCCTGCGCTGCGAGTGTTCTGATTATGCTGCTGCCCATCTTTCCGAGAGCTCCGGAAATAGCGACTTTGATTTTCATCTGTAGTTCTCCAGAACTTTTCTCAATTTCTTCCTGTTCTCATCGCTGGTTTCGCACATAGGTAAGCGAAAGCCTCCAGCTTTTAAGCCGAGCATGTTCATAGCTTCCTTCACAGGAATTGGATTTGTATCTATAAAGAGCACGTCAAAAAGTGCTTTTAACCGTGCATTCTCTTTTTCCATCTCAGAGAATTTTCCTTTCAGTCCAAGCTCAGTAAATTTTACCATCAATTTTGGCAGGACGTTTGAGACTACTGAAACAATTCCTTTTGCGCCGTAGCCTTTCATAAGCGCATAGGTATCGCTGTCGTTGCCTGAGAGGATTAAAAATCTCTTGCCACATGCTTCTCTAATCTCTTTCCAGACTTTCTCGCTTCCAGAAGCCTCTTTTACTCCAACTACGTTGGAGTACTCTTCAGCCAGTCTTGCCATCGTTTGCGGCGCAATCTCTCTGCCCGTCCTGCCGGGGATATTGTACAGCATAATTGGAATATCTATGGCTTCCGCAACCGCTCCGAAGTGCCTGAATAAACCTTCCTGACTCGGCTTGTTGTAGTAAGGGCAAACTTGCAAACTCACATGCGCTCCTGCCTCTTCGGCGTCTTTTGACATTTTGACTGCTTCCCAGGTCGAGTTCGAGCCTGTGCCTGCGATTACCATTCCTTTAGAGTTTTCCACAGTAGCCTCGATTACCCTGCCGTGCTCCTCGTGCGAGAGCGTGGGTGATTCGCCTGTAGTCCCGCAGGCGACTATTCCTGCTATTTTGTTCTCGTCCTGAAACTTGAGTAGCTCTTTATACACTTCCCAGTCCACAGGAACTTTCGTTCCGCTTCCTTTGAATGGAGTTACTATTGCAGTGAAGCATCCCTCAAGACGCATTTGCAGCACCCTTCTTTCTCTTCAGCAGATGAGTAACATACCCGCTGATTCTGTTTCGCATAAACTTTCCCTCGATTTTTAAAATATCATTTAAAAACTCTCTGTTTTTCTTAAAGTCTCCAGTAAGCTCATCTCTGTATCTCCGGACTATCTCAGCTGCCGTACGTTTGATGTCCTTCTGTCTTACTCTGCCCAATGTCTCACCTTCCTTAACTTAAACTTTATATAATATAGTCTTTCCTATTTAAACCATGAGGAAAAT
Source organism: Methanobacteriota archaeon (assembly GCA_043820925.1). Taxonomy (GTDB): domain Archaea; phylum Hydrothermarchaeota; class Hydrothermarchaeia; order Hydrothermarchaeales; family JACRDW01; genus JACRDW01. The sequence continues at coordinate 14,907 of JBDRDL010000043.1, forward strand.
TTTAATTTTGCTGTTATTGCTTATAGCATTAGTCGGAGTTTCAATACTCGGGGCGTATGTGATTACTAAACAGGACAGGGAGTTTGCATTCGGGGATAAAGTTGCGCTGATTGATATACATGGAACTATTTCAATGTCCAGCGATTCAAGCATATTCGGCGAGGTGCGTGCAACTCCTGAGAATTTTAAGAAAGCCCTAAAGCAGGCCGAGAGGGACAGCTCGGTAAAAGCCATACTTCTGGATATAAACTGCCCGGGAGGCTCTGTCGTGGCTTCGGGAGAGATTGCAGATGCCATAAAGAATTGTAAAAAGCCGACCATTGCGTGGCTGAGCGAGATAGCTGCCTCAGGAGGCTACTACGTCGCCTCTGCAGCAGATTATATAGTTGCCGACAGAGCGACAATAACAGGCAGCATAGGAGTTATTTCCATGTTTCCAGAGTATTCGAGGCTTATGGAGAAGATAGGAGTAAATGTCAGCGTAATAAAGGCAGGCAAGTACAAGGATTTCTCCACTGGCTATAGACCTATGACAGAAGAAGAGAAGGAAATGCTTGAAAGCGTCGTTTACGAGATTTACGAGCAGTTTATTAATGAAGTGGCTGAGAACAGAAATCTTTC
>JBDRDL010000044.1:0-6822 GCA_043820925.1 Methanobacteriota archaeon
TGAATGAAAAGCTGGGCATACTCGGCGGCATTTCAATAATCGGAACCACAGGAATAGTTGAGCCAAGGTCAGAGGAGGCATTCAGAGCTTCGTTAGTGCCTCAAATAGACGTCGCTCTCGCAAATGGATACGATGAGATAATTCTGACTCCAGGCAGGATAGGAGAGAGCAATGCAGCAGCGAAGGGAATTCCAGAAGATGCAATAGTGCAGATGGGAAATTTTGCTGGTTTCATGCTTGAGGAGTGCGCTAAAAGGGGCGTAAAAAAAATCCTGCTCTTCGGACACGTTAGCAAGCTTGCAAAAATTGCTGCAGGTTTTTTCAACACGCACAGCAAATTTGGAGATGCAAAGCCAGAGATTGCTGCAAGCGCTTCGCTTTTCGGTGCAGATGAAGAATCTCTGCTGAAGGCAAACACCACAGAAGAAGCTGTGGAAATACTGCGGGAAAAAAATTTAATGCAAGTTTTTGATTTAATTGCGCAAAAGGCAAGCGAGAGAGCAGCTGAGCACGTAAATGGAAAAATAGAAATAGGCACAATTCTCGTTTCCCTGAAAAGCGGGGTTGTTGGAAAAGATAAAAATGCGAGGGCCTCGAGATGGGCAAAATTTTTGTTGTAGGCGTTGGACCTGGCTCCGAGGAATTCTTAACTCATGCAGCGAAAAGAGCTGTTGAAAATGCAGATATACTGGTGGGGGGCAAAAACGCACTAGCACTATTTCCAATCGAAAAGCCGAAGAAAGCAATTGATAAAAATTTAGATGAGGTTTTAAAATTCATCAAAAAAAACAGGCAAAAAAACATTGCTATTCTGACTTCTGGCGACCCAGGCTTCTTCAGCATTTTGGAGCTCATTCTAAAAAATTTTCCCAAAGAAAAAATTGAAGTCGTACCTGGAATAAGCTCGATGCAGCTCTGCTTTGCTAAGATAAAGGAACCATGGCACGACACAAGGGTTATTAGCCTGCATGGCAGGGACATGGAAAGATTACTAAGAGAAGTTGAAAAAAAGAAGTTGGTGATCTTGACCGACAACGCTTCGCCTCCGAATAAAATAGCAGAATTCCTTCTAGATAAGGGCATAAGGGATAGGCGGGTTGTGGTATGTGATAACCTTTCACAGCCTTTTGAGAAAGTGATAGAATCTGACCTAGAGAGAGTAGCCGAGCAAGAGTTTTCTGGAAATTGTGTGATGGTGCTCTTTCAACATAGTCATCGCCCTCTTCCGCAATACCGCAAGGTAGGCGCAAGTCTTGCGGTCTTGCTCTCGCAAGGAAGATGGCATACACGCCAGCTTCCTATCGGAATTGCCCCGGAAAAATGGGAATTCAGAACAGCTGGGATTCCGGATGAATACTTTTTCAGGGATAACATACCTATAACAAAGGAAGAAATCAGAGTAGTGACTCTCTCAAAGGCAAGGATTCGAGAGGACAGCATAATCTATGACATCGGCGCTGGCTGCGGCACCATCTCTATCGAGGCTGCATTATTGGCGAAGGCTGGGAGGGTTTTTTCTATAGAAAAAAATCCAGAAAGAGTTTCCATCATTAAAAAGAACATCAAAAAATTTGGAGTGCGGAATATAGAACTCTTTGAAGGTGAAGCGCCCAACGCTATAGAGAATCTACCAATGGCAGATAGGATTATAATTGGAGGAAGTGGGGGAAGATTAAAAGAAATCTTGCAAAAATGCAGCGAGAAACTGAAGGACGAAGGAATTATAGTGATAAACGCTATTACAATCGATACCCTTCGAGACTCCACATCTATTTTAGAAAACCTAAATTTTAATCTTGGTATTACCCAGGTCTCTGTAAGCAGGGCGGAGGAAAGAATCATGAAAGCCTTGAATCCTGTGTTCATTATCGATGCATCTAGGTGATCACATGAAACTCGGAAGATTTTATGGAGTAGGTATAGGTCCTGGTGATCCTGAGTTAATGACCTTAAAAGCATTGAAAATCTTGAACAGCGTAGACGTCATCTGTGCCCCAAGGTCAGGCGAGGATAAGGAAAGTATTGCCTTGTCAATCACGAAAAAGTATGTGAAGAAAGACCTTGAGATCATCGAGCCCGTTTTCCCCATGACCAAGGACGTAAAAAAACTTGAAAGGCACTGGGGTCATGCTGTAGAGCAGATATTTTCTGAATTAAAAGAGGGCAAAAACACAGCGTTTATCACCGTTGGCGACCCCTTATTTTATTCTACTTATATACAGGTGCTTAAAAAGATGAAGGAGAAGCATCCTGAGGTAGAAACAAAGACTGTTTCCGGGGTTACCTCCCTATCAGCATGCATGGCAGAGTTAAACCTACCAATAGTAGAAAGAGACGAAAGGATAGCGATATTGCCGGCTGCATACGGTCTGGTAGAATTGAAGAACCTTGCTAAGATATTCGACGCAATAGTTTTGATGAAGGTATCCAGAAGCTTTGATAAAATCGTCCAGAGTTTAGACAAAGCCGGCTTGAAGGAAAAGGCGATATTTGTCAGCAGGTGCGGAACTAAAGACTTCTTCTCTTCTGACCTTGATTCCATGCTTGGGAAAGAGATCGACTACCTCTCCATGATAATAATCAAAGGTAGAATAAAATGAAGGTCTATTTTATAGGTGCAGGACCAGGAGACCCGGAGTTACTTACAATAAAAGCGAAGAAAATCATAGAGAAGGCAGATGTTATTATATACGCTGGCTCCTTGATAAACCCCCAAATCCTGCGCCATGCAAAACATGGGGCAAAGCTTTACAACAGCGCAAAAATGGATCTGGAAGAGATCATTGAAATAATTTCCAAAGCTGCTAGAAAGAAAAAGATTGTTGTCCGCCTGCATAGTGGAGACCCGAGTATTTATGGTGCGATTCAAGAGCAGATGGAACTTTTAGAGGAAAATGGCATTGCCTATGAGGTTGTGCCTGGCATAAGCTCTTTTCTTGCAGCTGCCGCTTCTTTGAATAGGGAGTACACGATTCCAGAGGTCTCTCAAACCGTGATAATAACCAGGATGAAAGGCAGGACTAAGGTGCCTAAGGAGGAGAGGCTAAGTGCGCTGGCAAAACACAGAGCGAGCATGTGCATCTTCTTGAGCACGAGCATGATCGACGAAGTTGTTAAGGAGCTGAAGGAAGGCTATGCAGAAGATACGCCTGTAGCAGTGGTTTACAAGGCATCTTGGGAAGACGAGAAGGTCATTTTAGGGCTGTTAAATGATATTGTTGACAGGGCAAAGGATGAAAAAATCGACAAAACAGCCCTAATTTTAGTTGGAGATTTTTTGAAATCAAGCAAAAAGAGATCAAAACTCTATGATAAAGAGTTTAGTCATAGCTTCAGAGGGAAAAGATGAAGATAGCAGTATTGGCAATAACAAAACATGGGCGAGAAATAGGCGCTAAAATTTCTAATATACTAAAGGAACATGAGACCACTCTTTTTGCAAGCGAAAAATTTGCTGATTCAGAGACAAAAACGATAGACGAGCCCTTAAGTAAATTTGTTGGAAATCTGTTTCAAAAATACAATGCTTTAGTTTTTGTAATGGCTCTGGGTATTGTAGTTAGGACTGTTTCAGGGCATATAAAGGATAAGAGAACAGACCCAGCTGTGGTCGTCGTAGACGAGGATGGAAGATTTGCAATAAGCGTTTTATCTGGTCATTTTGGTGCGAATGATTTAACAAAGACAATAGCGAAAGGGATTAAAGCGAAGCCGATAATTACAACTGCAACAGATGTTCAGGATAAGCCATCTGTTGAGACATTAGCCAGAGAATTCAATTTAGAGATTGAAGATTTTGAACACGCAAAGGAGATAAATGCCGCAATTGTGAACGATAAAAAGGTATGCATATTCTCAGATTTTGAGCTGGGCATAGGACTGCCTGAAAACATGTCTTTTAGTAGATTTAAGGAATTACAATCAAATGGAACGAATTATGATGCCATCATAATAATAACAAATAAGAGAATAGGCGGACTAGAGAAACCCTACGTTGTTCTGAGACCGAAAAAGCTCATACTGGGAATTGGTTCAAGAAAAGGTATTGGCAAAAGAGAGGTACTAGAGGCAATAAACTATGCAATGAAAAAGGCCGGGCTGAGTATCAAGAGTATCAAAACTATTGCAACTATCGATTTTAAAGCAAAGGAAAAAGGCATTGTAGAAGCAGCAGGCGAGTTGAACACCCCCCTAAAAAGCATCGATGTCAAGGACGTTAAAAAAATTGAAGAAAGGTTTGACCAGTCTGAGCATGTTCGAGAGAAGGTTGGAGTATGGGCTGTTAGCGAGCCAGTTGCTGTTCTCGCTGGAGAGAACACAAGATTGATCCAGAAAAAGATAAAGCGAAAAGGGGTTACTGTTGCGATTGCTGAAGATTCCGATAGGAAGCTGATGAGAAATGCCATCTTCCTTGCGGAAGAGAGGGGGAATTAAATGCCTGGAAGGATTTTCTTGGTAGGCCTAGGACCAGGAAGTAAAGAACACATGAGCTTCAGGGCAGTTGAAGCCATAAAAAGGGCGGACGTTATTGTAAGTTATGAAACATATCTGAGCTTTATAGAAGATTTCACTGCTGGTAAGGAGATTGTCGCAAGGGGTATGGGGCAGGAGGTTGAGAGGGCGAGGCTTGCTATAGAAAAGGCATTGGATGGAAAAAGCGTTGCGATCGTTAGCAGTGGCGACCCTGGCGTATATGCCATGGCAAGCGTGGTTTTTGAATATCTGGCGGAGCATAAGTTAAAACTCGATGTGGATGTTATTCCTGGCATAACCTCTGCGAACGCTGCCGCAGCGATTCTTGGTTCTCCTCTGGGACATGATTTTGCTGCCATTAGTCTAAGTGACCTTCTCACTCCTTGGGAAGTCATAGAGCGAAGGCTAAGGCATACTGCCAAGGCAGATTTTGTTGTTGTGCTTTATAATCCTCGGAGTAAGAATCGAGGGTGGCAGATCGAGCGAGCGAGAGAGATTCTTCTTGAGTATAAAAGTCCTCAAGCCCCTGTAGGGATCGTCAGAAATGCTATGAGAGAAGGCGAAAAATTCAAGATAACTACCTTAGAGGAGATGCTCGACTTTGATATTGATATGTCGACCATGATAATAATCGGTAATTCAGAGACTTTTGTTTATAACGGCAGGATGATAACACCCCGGGGCTATAAATCGAAATATAGATTCCGACAGGAAGCTGGCAAGAAATGCCATCTTCCTTGCGGAAGGGTGTTAGAATGATATGGGTACTTTCCGGGACAAAGGATGCAGTAGAGATTATAAAACTTCTAAAAAAGGAGAAGTATAGGGTCCTGGCATCGGCAGTAACAAACTACGGTGCTTCTCTTGCTAGAGATGCTGGGGCAGATGAAGTCGTTGCTAAAGCCCTTGATTGCAATGAAATGAGGGACATGCTTCACAAAAAAAATATAGAAGCGGTTGTGGATGCAGCACACCCTTTTGCAGTAGATGCAAGCAAAAATGCCATAAGGGCGTGCACAGACTCGCACGTCAAATACATACGCTTTGAAAGGGAAAACACAAACATCCCATCAGACGAACGGATATATATTGCAAAAGATTTCGGAGATGCTGCAAAAAAGGCGACGAAATTTGAGACGATATTCTATACTGCAGGAAGCAAAAACCTTGAGCTATTTTTAAATGAGGCGAGGAAAAAGAAAAAAAGGATTGTGGTAAGGGTATTGCCTGATACAATGGTCATAAAAAGGTGCATCGAGCTTGGAATAGAGCCTGTAGACATAATCGCGATGCAAGGTCCTTTCAGTATTGAACTAAATAAGGCTATGATGAGAGAGTACAGCGCTTCCGTATTAGTTACAAAAGAAAGCGGCGAAGTAGGCGGCACAGAATCGAAGATTCGCGCTGCGCTGGATTTGGATATGCCTGTCATACTTATCGAAAGACCTAAATTGGACTATGACCTAGTCGTTCAAGATTATGAGGAAGTGCTAAAAGAAGTGAAAGAATGAATATTAAAAAGGAGATAATAATTGATACAGGATTTTCTACCTTTGAGAAAGAAGTTTTTGAGAAAGTCAAGCAGATTCCCAGGGGGCGAGTTGCGGCTTATAAAGAGATTGCAAGGGCAGCGGGCAGGAAAAACGCAGCGAGGGCGGTTGGCAGCGCATTAGCGAAGAACCCTCTCCCGATTGTTGTGCCATGCCACAGGGTTATAAAATCTGACCTAAGTTTGGGAAATTTTTCTAGAGGCAAGAAAATGAAGAAAAGTTTGCTCAGAAGCGAGGGAGTCGAGTTTAAAGGTGACAAAGTTAAGCCAGAGTTTTTGTTTACATTTTATCACTCTTAGCCAAGTCCCTGAGCCTTTTCACGCCATCGACCTCTTTTACCACCTCCACGACAGCTTTTGGTACCAGTCCTTCCCAAGCTTCGCCGCTCAGTATCCTGCGCCTTATTTCGGTGCCAGAGTATTTCTCTCTGCTGTACATCGGCGGGGTTGCGACTTTAATTCCAACTTCTGCAAAGAGGCGCTTGATAAGAGCATTGCCCGAGTAAACTTTTTCGAATGGCGGCGTTAAACTCTTGACCTGCGAGACCCAGAGCGAATTGTTGTTGACGTCCTGAATTGGAATTATGTAGTAGCTCTTCTTTATTCCGTTTTCAAAAAGGCTCTTTGAAATCATCATTAATCGCTCGCCTGCGGTGAACGGATTTTGTAGGCTGTGGCTTGCTTGCGCACTGCCTATGCAGATTATTATTTCGTCGACTTCCCTCAGGATTTCCTTTATAACATAGACATGCCCTTTATGGAAAGGCTGGAAGCGACCTATCAGTAGTCCACGCATTTTG
>JBDRDL010000045.1:0-15410 GCA_043820925.1 Methanobacteriota archaeon
GCAGTCAGCATGAAGTGCGTGGAAGTAAAAAATATAGAGAAATTCGACCCGCTCAGAGATGCTGTTCCAAAATTTGTGGGAGAAAGGAAATAGCTACTCTTCTTCGCCTTCAGTACGTTTAGGCGGCTCGCCTTTTTCGTAAGCCTGGATTATGGTGTTCACCAGCACTTCTCTTGCCTCTCTGTTTATTGGATGGAAGATGTCCTTGAACTCTCCTTTTTTATTCTTCGATGCGGGCATGCTGACCCAGAGCCCGCTCTCTCCTTCCATTACTTTTAATCCGTGTACCACGTATGCATTGTCCAACGTAATCGTTGCATATGCTCGAAGGTTCCCTGTGCCTTCTATTTTGTAGATTCTCACGTCTGTTATTTCAGCCATTTTAGACCTCCTTTTTTTTTCAGGCGTTGAAAGTTAGGGAAGTAGGTCTATTTAAATCTTACTCATTACCGACTTGCTATCGCAATAATTATTTATTACCCGACAACAATCTTTAAGCATGGACGTGAAAACCTTAAGGGAAATCTACAGAAAGGAAAGGATGTCGCCTTATCTGCAGGATGTTGGAAAGGATTTCTACAAGCAAATTGAAAGCTATATAAAAGAAATTTACTCAAAATATGAGGAGCACTCCAAGAAGGAGGAAATTTCAAAGCTGGCTGTGCTCTTGGGCGAATTTGAGAATATAAAGGCAACTATAAACGACGTATACGAGATTAGGGAGAGAAAAATAGTGTCGAATGCCCTGTATTATGTGAAATCTGGGGAAGAAGTCGGGGTCGAGAATTTAACGAGCGAAGAAGAAGCGATGCTGAAAAAAATCGCAGGAATTCTCAGAGAGCAGCGAAGTTCTGTGCTTGACAATATAATCTCAGAAAAAGCTGCTGCAGAGATGCGCATGCCAGAAACGAAAGAAAAACAATTAACCCTAAAAGAGAAAATGATTACGATAAGGATATTGAAGGACCTTCCTCAGATAGTGGGCGTAGACGGCAAGGTGTACGGAGCTTTTAAGGAGGAAGACGTCGTTACGCTACCAGAACCTAACGGTTTGGTGTTCATAAATCAGGGTGTAGCGGAGCAGGTTAATATTGCTTAAAACTACTCTGCAGCTTTTACAAAATATATAAAAAGAAGGCAACAAATTTAACTACATGGAAGAGATAACCACCATATCGCTTGTCGGAATATACTTGCTGCTGATATTAAGTTTATTCTTCAGTTTCGTTATTGGAGTAAGGATTCACCAACTTAATAGTAGGATAAGCACCTTTGAAAAAAAATACGACGAATATTCTAAGACCATAAAAACTAAAGTCGAAAAGCTTGAGGATTCGTTCAAGAGGTAAGGAAATGGACATAATAATATTTGCTCAATCCATTATCGGAATTTGTTTTTTACTGATATTTGTCTTCTTTTTCTATTTCGTTATGACTGTGAGGCTGCGTTCCATAGGCGATAAAATTGGAGAACTGGACAAAAGATTGAGGAGCGGCTTGGAGCAGATTAATTCGAAGCTTGGAATTATTCAGGAACTTAGAGATTACTCCTCGCAGCTCGAGCAGCAGTTAAAGGAAAAAGCAGAAAAACTGCAGCGCTCAAACCAGCTCAAAGATTTGTTCACCGATATAATGCGCCACGATTTGCTGAACTGGGTGTACGTCATTAAGGGTGCTTCTGAACTCATTGTAGGGAAGGAGTCTAATTTACAGGAAGAAATTCAGATGATACAGAGAAATGCGGCAAAACTTGAAAAAACTATCGAGAACGCAAGCAAGTTTGCAAAGTTAGAAAATCTTGAGGAGACAGAATTCAAAGAAATGGACTTGGCAGCGGTAATCGGGGAATGTGCTCAAGGTTTGAAGAATCTTGCAGCCGAGAAGAAAATTAAAATCGAATGCGAATTCGATGGAGAGTATCCTGCCCGTGTTAATCCTTTCATCGAGGACGTATTTTCGAATCTTATCTCTAACGCAATAAAGTACAGCCTGGAGAACAGTAGGGTACTTGTCAGCATCGAAGGCGATGCTGACAAATGGAGAATATCAGTAAAGGATAATGGAGAAGGCATACCTGACGAGAGCAAGGAAGCCATCTTCGAAAGATTCAAGAGAGTTGGGAGAGGCGGCGTAGGAGGCATGGGACTTGGACTTGCTATTGTAAAGCGCATCGTCGAGCTGCACAAGGGCAGAGTCTGGGTTGGGGACAATCCCGAGGGCGGGAGCATTTTCTACGTTACTGTGCCACGATAAATATAGGAGTTTTATAAAAATGATAAGGCAGCCTATAGTATCTGTTCTGGGTCATGTAGACCATGGAAAGACAACGCTGCTCGATACGATTCGAGGTTCAGCGGTTGCGGAGAGAGAGGCAGGCAGCATTACACAGCACATTGGAGCGACAGAAATACCGATAAGCGTAATCGAAAAGCTCTGCGGGGGCTTGCTGAAGCAGCTGGCTGTCAAAATAACAGTGCCGGGGCTTCTCTTCATAGATACGCCAGGGCACGAGGCATTTGTAACGCTGCGTAAGCGGGGCGGTGCACTGGCAGATTTGGCTGTTCTCGTTGTGGACGTCAACGAGGGATTCCAAGCGCAAACGTTCGAGGCTTTGAATATTTTGAAAACCTACAAAACGCCGTTTTTAGTGGCTGCGAATAAAATCGACAAAATTAAGGGATGGCAGGCATTCAAGGGATTTCCATTTACGCACAGCTTTTCAAAGCAGAACGAGGAGACGAAGTCTCTGGTCGAGAATGAAGTTTACGAAGTCGTCGGAAAGCTCTACGAAGAGGGCTTTCAGTCTGAGAGGTTTGACAGGGTAACGCAGTTTGAAAAGCAGGTAGCTGTAATACCCGTAAGCGCAAAAACAGGCGAGGGTATTCCGGAGCTTCTGATGATGCTCATAGGACTTGCCCAAAAGTTCATGGAAAAGCGGCTTGCGGTAGAGGTAGAGAGTCCTGCAAAGGGAACGATACTGGAGGTAAAAGAAGAGGTAGGACTTGGAGCAACTGTGGATGCGATAATCTATGACGGGAAAATCAAGAGAGGAGATGCCGTAGCAGTAGGCGGGAGAAAAGAAGTGATTGTAACCAAAGTTCGCTCGCTGCTCAAGCCAAAGCCGCTGGACGAAATCAGAGACCCGAGGTTTAAATTCGATTCTATTTCTGAAGTGTGCGCAGCATGCGGAATAAAAATTGCTGCGCCAAATCTCGGCGATGCCCTCGCAGGTTCTCCCTTGCGGGTGATTGGGGAGGATGTAGAGAAAGGGGTGGCTGAGGTTAAAGCAGAGATAGCTGAAATAAAAGTTGAAACAGAAAAAGCAGGCGTCGTGGTTAAGGCAGACACCCTGGGCTCCTTAGAAGCCTTGATAAACATGCTGGAGAAAGAAGGCATACCGGTTAGAATGGCAGACGTAGGAGACGTATCGAGAAGAGATGTAATCGAGGCTGAGACCGTCAAACAAGAAGCGGGCAACAGGGCGGTTGTCCTGGGATTCAATGTAAAAGTTTTAAAAGACGCCGAGGAAAGAGCCAGAGCAACGGCTACGCCGATATTTCAGAACAACGTAATTTATAGATTAATTGAAGACTACCAGAAGTGGATAGCAGAGGAGCGGGAAAGGGAGAAGAGAGAGGAATTCGACAAGCTTACAAAACCTGCGAAGATTAAAATTCTTCCCGACTACGTATTCAGGATGAGCAAGCCTGCCATAGTTGGAATAGAAGTACTGGCGGGCACGATAAAGACTAACGTGAAGCTTATGAATGACGAAGGCAGAGTAATCGGAACTGTTAAAGGCTTGCAGGACAGGAGCGAGAACATCGAAGAGGCGAGGAAGGGACGCCAAGTTGCAATTGCGATAGAGGGCGCAACTGTAGGAAAACAGATAAAAGAGAACGATATTCTATATTCTGAATTACAGGAAAACGAGGTAAAGTTAATAGAGAAATACAGAAAGAATTTGAGCGCAGACGAAGAGGAAGCTTTTGAAGAGATAAAAAAAATAAAGAGGTGATTGATTGCAGAAACTTATAATTTCGGATTCGAATGGAAAATCTTACAGCATTGAACTGGATGAGAAAAAATCTAAAAGTTTCATCGGCTTGGAGATAGGGAAAGTTTTAGACGCCTCGCAGCTCGGGCTTGCGGGCTATAAAATTAAGATTACCGGCGGAAGCGACAAAGACGGCTTTCCGATGCGCAGCGACGTACATGGAAGGGTGAGAGCGAGAGTGCTTCTCTCCAGAGGTCCGGGCTACAGACCGAAGGAAAAAGGACTGAAGAGGAGAAAGAGAGTGAGAGGAAGCACTATTACCCCTGAAATTGTTCAGATTAACGCTAAGGTTGTGGAGAAGGGGGAGAAAAGTTTGGAAGAGCTGCTCGGCAAAGGTGGTTGATTGCAGCCTGAAGTGAACATAGGAATGGTCGGTCACGTAGACCATGGAAAGACCACGCTGACCCAAGCTCTGTCCGGGATATGGACAGACAGGCACAGCGAGGAGATAAAGCGGGGCATCTCCATAAGATTGGGATACGCAAACTGCACTTTCCGCAAGTGCCCCAGCTGCCCAGAGCCAAAATGCTATACAACAGAAGAGAAATGCAAGCACTGCGGTTCAAAAACAGAAGTATTAAGAGAGGTTTCTTTTGTAGATTCTCCGGGGCATGAAACTTTAATGGCTACCATGCTCAGCGGTGCAGCGATAATGGACGGCGCTATTCTCGTCATCGCAGCGAACGAGCCATGCCCCCAGCCCCAGACCAAGGAGCATCTCATGGCTCTGGATATAATAGGCGTTAAGAATATCGTAATTGTCCAGAACAAAGTTGATTTGGTTCCCAGGGAAAAAGTTTTAACGCACTGCGAGCAGATAAAAAATTTTGTTAAGGGTACTGTAGCAGGGGATGCTCCGATAATACCAATCGCTGCGCAGCACAAAGCAAATGTAGATGTTTTAGTCCAGCACATCGAAAAAATCATACGCTCTGTAAATAGAGACCCAAACAAACCGGCGAGGATGTTTATTGCCCGCTCTTTTGATATAAACAAGCCCGGCGCTCTTCCGGAAGATTTGAAAGGCGGCGTTGTGGGGGGTTCCCTGACGCAGGGAAAATTGAAAGTTGGAGATACGATAGAGATATGCCCCGGAATAAAGAGGGAGGAGGAAAACAAGGTTTACTGGAAATCTCTCACAACTGAAGTAGTATCTCTAATGGCCGGAGAAAGAAAAGTCAAGGAAGTTTTTCCGGGCGGTTTAGTTGGAATAGGCACGAAACTTGACCCCTCGCTTACGAAATCGGACGGACTGTCGGGAATGATTCTCGGACAGCCTGGAATGCTGCCTCCGGTATTGCATAACTTTCTGCTGGAGATTCACCTGCTTCAGAGAGTTGTGGGAACAAAAGAAGAGCTTGAGGTAGAAAAGATTAAAACAAGCGAGCCTCTCATGCTGAGCGTAGGAACAGCAACAACCGTTGGTATCGTATCCAGTGCCAGAAATAACGAAGCAGAGATGAAGTTAAAATTGCCTGTCTGCGCAGAAAAAGGAGTAAGGGTTGCGATTAGCAGAAGGATAGGAGCTAGGTGGAGATTGATTGGCTACGGAATCATTATATAAGGTTGTACTGGACTCAAATTTTTTGCTGCTGCCGTTTCAGTTTCGCATCGATATATTTGCAGAGCTGGATAAATTGCTGGATGTGCGCTATGAAGTTTATGTTACGAAAGGAGTGATAGAGGAGCTAAAAAAAATAAAGTCGAGGCATGCGAAGGGAGCGTTGTCTGTTGCAAATAAGCTGCGGGTTATAGAGACCGAAGGTAGCGTGGATGAGGCTCTTTTAAAACTTGCCTCGAAAGAAGTTATAATCGCTACAAACGATAAGTTTTTAAAGGAGAAGATAAAAAATAAAGGTGCACCAGTAATTTACCTGCGCCAGAGAAAATACCTAGCGATTGATGGTTATATCAGGTAGGAGGAATAAGATATGGACTTGACTTTGGCTGCGATTGTAGCTGGAATAATAGCCCTTGCGTTTGCGGGCTACCTTGCACGAAACGTGCTCGCGAAGGAAGCGGGTTCGCCAAAAATGCAGGAAATAGCAAGCGCAATTCAGGAAGGCGCAATGGCTTACATGAACCGCCAGTACAAGACCATTGCAATATTTGCAGTCATACTTACGGTCGTGCTTATGCTTGTGCTGCCCCAACACGGGACAAAAATCGCGCTCGGCTTCATAGTGGGTGCAGCTTTGAGTGCGGCAGCGGGCTACATAGGCATGAACCTCTCGATTCGTGCGAACTGCCGTGTGGCGCACGCTGCAAGGCATGGATTGGGCCCGGCGCTTGACATCTCGTTCAAAGGCGGTGCTGTCACAGGTCTCATGGTAGCGGGCTTGGGCTTGATTGGTGTGAGTGTTTTCTACTATTTCTACAAAGACCCACGCCTAGTCGTGGGCTTCGCTTTCGGTGCATGTCTCGTAAGCCTCTTCGCAAGGATTGGAGGCGGGATTTATACCAAGGCTGCGGACGTGGGTGCGGACCTCGTAGGCAAAGTTGAAGCCGGGATACCGGAGGACGACCCGCGCAACCCGGCGGTGATTGCCGACGCAGTGGGGGACAACGTGGGCGACTGCGCAGGCATGGGCGCTGATTTGTTTGAGACTTATGCGGTAACTGCAATCGGTGCAATGATTCTGGGCTTCCTCATCTTTAAGGGCGACCCTACTTATGTGGTTTACCCGATAGCCCTCGGTGCGCTTGCGATTTTATCCACGATTATAGGAATGCAGTTTGTGAGCGTGGACGAGGGCGGAAGCATAATGCGCGCACTTTACAAGGGACTCGTGGCAACGGGCATAGTCGCAGCTGTTGCATTCTTCGTAGTTACAAATTACATAGGGCTCGATATAAAATACTTCTACGCCTCGCTCGTTGGTCTTGGCATAACGCTTGCGATTTTCGTGATAACCGAGTATTACACCTCGACCAGCTACCGGCCCGTGCGGCGCATTGCAGAATCTTCGCAAACTGGACCAGGAACAAACATAATTGCTGGTTTATCTGTAGGCTTGGAGAGTACTATGCTTCCAATGCTCGTAATCTGCGCAGGTATTTTGATTTCCTACAGCTTCGCAGGCACTTACGGCATAGCAATCACGGTCATGGCGATGCTCTCGCTTACGGGCATGATTGTGACGCTGGACTCCTATGGTCCAATCACAGACAATGCGGGCGGCATAGCAGAGATGGCAAACCTCGAGCCGGAGGTAAGAAAAATCACAGACGCTCTTGACGCCGTAGGCAACACGACCAAAGCAGTTACGAAGGGATTTGCGATTGGAAGCGCAGCTCTTGCGGCGCTCACGTTCTTTATTGCCTATATAGAAGAACTCAAACTTTACATGGGCGATGCGGCACAGCTCGTATTTTCGCTTGAAGACCCAAATGTCATCGTAGGCCTGTTCATTGGTGCGGCGATTCCGTTTTTGTTTGCAAGCATGTTGATTAAGGCAGTCGGTGTTGCGGCGTTTCAGATAGTCAACGAAGTTCGCAGGCAGTTCAGGGAGATACCCGGCATCATGGAATGGAAGGCAAAACCAGATTACGGCAGATGTGTTGATATCGTGACTAAAGCTGCGCTGAGCGAGATGAAGCTTCCTGCGTTGCTTGCGGTCGCCTCGACAGTTGCAGTCGGTTTCTTGCTTGGACCAATTGCTCTGGGCGGAATGCTCATAGGCAGCATAGCCTCTGGCGTTCTTCTTGCGCTGCAAATGGCAAACGGAGGCGCTGCGTGGGATAACGCCAAGAAATACATCGAGGCAGGAGCATACGGAGGCAAGCGCAGCGACCCGCACAAGGCAGCAGTAGTAGGGGACACTGTAGGCGACCCGCTCAAGGACACAGCCGGACCCGCGATTAACCCGCTCATAAAAGTCATGAACACCTTGGCGCTCCTTTTAGCGCCGCTTTTCGTGTGAGGGGTATAAGCATTCCGTTTAAACTGGTTGTTCTGGAAGATCTTGTAAGGGTCCCGCCTGATAGATTCGGCTCGCCACTGACCGAGGTCGTAGAGGATATTCTGAGAGCAGGCTATGAATATACGATATATAACAAGACACGAAGAGAAGGCGGTTACGAAGGGAAGCTGGATAAAGAGTTAGGAATAATTCTGGCAATAACGAAAGTGATAGATATAAAGGACGGAACTTTGATACCTGGCGACGGCGCTGCCTATCACAGCACTGCTTTCGAGGCACTGGTATTTAAAACAGAGCTGCATGAAATTCTTGACGGCGAAATTGTCGAAATCGTGGAGTTCGGGGCTTTCATACGCTTCGGTCCTCTCGACGGCTTAATTCACGTTTCGCAAATCACAGACGACTTCATAATCCATGACGTGAAGAGAGGCGCCCTCGTCGGAAAGGAAAGCGGCAAGGCACTTGGAGTCGGAGACAAAGTAAGAGCAAGGGTTGTTGCAGTTAGCTTGAACCCGGAGAAATCCAAGGAGAGCAAGATAAATCTTACAACCCGGCAGCCGGGCTTGGGAAAGTTCGAGTGGCTGGAGGAAGCAAGAAAGAAGGGAAAGAAAGAGCCAAAAAAACCAGAGAAGCCGGAGGAAGAAAAAAAAGAGAAGAAAAAGTGACTTGCGAAAGAGCGCAATAGCGTAGCAAGTGGTAGAAGTCGGTCAAGAGCGAGCGAGAAACGAGAGAAAACGAGTTTCGAGCGAGGGATTGAAATGAAGGAAAAAGCATGCAAGGAATGCAGCAGGGTAACCGAGTTAGATGTTTGTGTTGTGTGTAAAACTCCCACTTCATCAAACTGGATGGGCTACGTCAGCGTTATAGATCCCGAAAAGTCAGAAGTAGCTAAAAAGTTGAACATAGCTGCAAAGGGAAGATATGCGCTGAGGGTAAGGTAGATGAGGGATCTAAAACTGCCTGAAGAGTTTAGGGGCATTTTCAAGAAACCTTTCGGCGAGGTTTATAAAGGAGAAGGATTGAAGCCGGCGCAGGAAATCAAGAGCAAGCTGAGAGGCGAGAAGGTAATCATAGTCGGAGACATGACTCTCAGAAACATGCTTGCGGTTGGAGTTAAGCCGAGCTTAGCTGTCGTAGATTTAAAAACCAAGAGGAGTGTAGAAATGCCAGCCACTGGAAAAGATGTTTTCGAGGCAAGGAATCCTCCTGGAATGATAACTCAAGACCTCTGGGATAAGATTCACAAAGCCATCGAAAAGGACGGCTCTGTTGTACTGGTTGAAGGAGAAGAGGACCTTGCTGTGCTGCCCTGTATTTTAGAGGCGGACTGGGATGCAGCCGTGCTTTACGGACAGCCGGACGAGGGAATAGTATTTGTTAAAGTAACCGAAGATAAAAAAACAGAAGCCAGCATGATTTTAAAACTATTAAAAAAGGTAGTGTAATGGAAGTTAAAATACTCGAAGAGAAGGAAAACCCACTTCTTGACAGAAGGGAACTGAAGGTTAAGATTGCTCACGATGCCGCAACCCCAAAAATATCTGAAGTACGAGACAAGCTAGTTGCAATGCTGGGCGTTGATAAAGAAACTCTCATACTGGATTCTTTTAAGTCAAAATTTGGTGCCAGAGAAAGCATCGGCTTTGTCAAGGTTTACAAGACGAAGGAGAGGGCACTCAAAGTAGAGCCGAGACACAGGCTTGAGAAAAATTTGCTTGTGGAAAAGACCGAGAGGGAAGAAAAGCCAAAAGAAAAACCTAAGGCAGAAGCTCCCAAGAAAAAAGAGGAGCCGAAGAAGGAAGCTCCCAAAGGAGAGGCACCAAAAGAGGAAAAGAAGCAATGACAGAAAAATGGAAGCTTTATGATGCAAAAGGCGGGAAGCTGCAAAGAAAAAATCGTCCATGCCCGAGATGCGGCGAGGGAATTTTTATGGCCGAGCACAAGGACAGACTCTCGTGCGGCAGCTGCGGTTATACTGTATGGAAGTAGTGTATGATTCTCTCAGACAGGGACATAAAAAAATACTTGAAGCAGGGAAAAATTTTGATAACTCCTCTGGAAAATCCAGATGTTCAAATCCAGCCCTCTTCAGTAGATTTGCGCCTCGGAAATCAATTCAAAATTTTTCAGAGGACGAAAAAAGCTTACATAGACCCGCTGAAGGATGATGCAGAAGAATATACTGAGACCATAGCCATAAGAGACAGCGAGACCTTCATCTTGCATCCGGGCGAGTTCGTGCTTGCAAGTACAAAGGAGCGTGTAGAGCTGGGCGAGGACGTGGTTGCGAGGGTAGAGGGCAGGAGCAGCTTGGGAAGGCTTGCGCTCCTCGTTCACGCCACCGCAGGCTACATAGACCCCGGATTCAGGGGAAACTTAACCCTGGAACTATCTAATGTTGGGAAAATGCCGATTGCTCTACATCCGGGAATGCGAATCTGTCAGCTCAGCTTCGAAACCATGTCCTCCAAGGTCGAGATTCCGTACGGGCATCCCTCCCGGGACAGCAAGTATCAAGACCAAAAAGGTCCCATAAGCAGCAGGATACATTTAGATAAGAAGTGAATTTTATATATCTTTTAATATGGGAATAGCGAAGCTAGTGTATAATGCTTACGCATAAAAAGAGGTTTTTAAAATGGTAGTCAAGCCTGGCAGAATATACAGGGTTCCAAAAACTCGCTCCTATACGAGAAGAGAGTATATGGGCGGTATTCCGGCATCGAAGATAACGATATTCGACATGGGAGAACTAGTGAATATTGACGACTTCGAATTAGAGCTTTCGTTGGTTGCGAAGGAGGCGTCTCAGATGACGCACAACGCCTTAGAGGCAGCCAGAGTTGCTGTAAACAGGTATCTTATAGATAAAACTGGTAAAACCGGCTATTACCTGAAATTCAGGATATACCCGCATGAAGTTTTGAGGGAGAACAAGATGGCGACTGGAGCAGGGGCAGACAGGGTTTCAGACGGCATGAGAAGGGCATTTGGAAAAGCAGTTGGTCTGGCTGCGAAGGCTAATAAAGGGCAGAAAATAATGAGCGTCAGGGTAAACTCGCCGCACTATGCAGCGGCAAGGGGGGCGCTCAGGAGGGGGGCAGCTAAACTGCCAATGCCCTATACGATTACCATCGACAAAGGAAAAGAGCTCCTAAAGTTGTGACGTAATACGTAACAAAAGCTTTTTATGCCACTTCCACGTACTTTTCAACACCTGCAAGCAGGTGCGGAAAAAATGTATAACGTCGAGAAGGAATATTTAAGATATGTTGAAAATGTCGGCGGGAGAATAATTTCCTCAGAAAATCCCATGGCCGATATAAAAAAGACCAGGGCATCTCTCGGCATTACGCAGGAGGAGATTGGGAATCTTGTGAAGCTGAGGAGGGAGACTATATCAAGAATAGAAAATGGCATTATAAACCCTACTTTTGAGTTTGTAAAAAAGTTTTCGAAGACCATAGCGGCTGCAAAGGTTATAAGAGACTTACAAGCGTTGGAGGAGGTCTCGATACTTTCAGGTAAAAGCGCTGGTTCCCTGCCCCTAAACCTTCTGAGGATTTGCTTCAATACCTCTCTGCAAGATTTGAAGCTGATTTCGGATGTCAGCATAAGGAGCTACTACCGCTCAAGAGCGAAAATTATTAAAAGAATAAAAAGCGAGGTGTAGGCATGGATATTGTATGGTTCAAGGATTTAAGCAAATGCGATATCGCCGTAGCCGGGGGGAAGGGGGCTAACTTGGGGGAGATGACTAAAGCTGGACTGCCAGTACCGCCCGGTTTTGTAGTTACCTCAAAAGCATACAACAAATTTTTGAAAGAGGGCGGCATAAACGAAAAGATAATGGAGATATTGAGCAATACGAATGTGGACAACTCTTCTGAGCTGCAAAAGTCGTCGGAGGAGATAAGAAAAATAATAATGAGTGCTGCCATGCCGAACAGCATACGAAATGAGATTTTAAAGCACTACAGAGCGCTGTGCAACTCGCAGGGCAAAAAAGAGGAATTCGTAGCTATAAGGAGCTCCGCAACCGCAGAAGATTTGCCTGGTGCAAGCTTCGCTGGGCTGCAGGAGACTTTTCTGAACGTGATAGGAAATGAAGTGGTGCACGGCGTCCAGAAGTGCTGGTCATCGCTCTTTACGCCAAGAGCCATATTCTACAGAGAAAAGCAGGGCTTTGAGCATGCCAAGGTATCTATCGCAGTGATTGTGCAGAAGATGGTGGATGCTGACAAAGCAGGAGTACTATTTACCATTCATCCAGCAACTGGCGAAAAGGACAGGCTGATTATAGAGGCTGGGTGGGGTCTGGGGGAAGGCGTTGTATCGGGCACAGTAACGCCAGACCACTACGTGATTAACAAAAAAACTGGAGAGCTGCTCGACAAAGAAATAACAAAGAAGGACGTGATGTTTGTCAAGGACAAGCGGACTGGAAAAACTGTAAAGAAAAATGTACCTCAAGAAAAAGTTAAAACCCAGGTTTTGACAAACGAGGAAATCAAAAAACTCGCAGAATTGGGCAAGACGGTTGAGGAGTGCTACAATTTCCCGCAGGACATAGAGTGGGCTATCGAGGGGAAAAACATATCCCTGCTCCAGTCCAGACCGATAACAGTTTTTTATGATGAAAAGGAAGAAAAAGAGATAGCAAGGGATATTCTGCTAAAGGGACTGGGAGCTTCGCCCGGGATTGGCTCCGGAAAAGTGCAGATAATTTCAAGCACTGCGGAGCTGGATAAAGTGAAAGAGGGTGACATTCTCGTTACAGTCATGACGAATCCGGACATGGTGCCTGCAATGCGCAGAGCCGGCGCTATAGTTACCGACGAAGGGGGCATGACCTGCCATGCTGCGATTATATCCAGGGAGCTTGGAATACCCTGCGTTGTTGGTACCATGAAAGCGACAAAAATTCTCAACGACGGCTTGAAAATAACCGTAGACGGCTCCAAGGGCGTTGTTTACAAAGGGCTGATTAAAAAGATGCCCGAAAAGGAAGAGGAAAAGCTCGTGGTAGCGCCTTCTAAGATAATAACTGCAACCGAAATAAAGGCGAACATAAGCATGCCTGAAGTTGCGCCGAAGGTAGCGCCATTTGCAGACGGCGTTGGCTTGCTTAGAGTGGAGCACATGATTCTTGGAATAGGAAAGCACCCCATAAAATTCATTACAGAGGGCAGAGAGGGCGAATTAGTTGAGAATATTGCGGAAGGTGTTAGAAAAGTTGCAGGAGCATTTTATCCGAAGCCTGTTTGGTACAGGTCGCTCGACGCTCCGACAGACGAATTCAGGTCGCTTGAAGGCGGAGAAGAAGAGCCAATCGAGCACAATCCGATGCTCGGGTGGCGGGGCATAAGACGTAGTATAGACCAGCCTGAGCTTTTGAGGGCAGAATTCAAGGCGATTAAGAAGCTCGTCGGAGAAGGGTTCACAAACATCGGGGTGATGATTCCTCTGGTGCAGCATCCGAGCGAGCTGAGGGAAGCGAAGAGGATAGCGAGAGAAGTTGCGCTGGAGCCGCACAAAGATGTAAAATTCGGCATAATGGTCGAGACTCCTGCGAGCGCATTGATTATCGAAGATTTCATTGCAGAAGGAATAGACTTCATAAGCTTTGGCACCAACGATTTAACGCAGTATACGCTGGCTGTAGACAGAAACAATGAGAGAGTTGCAGGGCTCTTTACAGAGAAGCACAAAGCAGTGCTCAAACTGTTGGAGATGGTGATTAAAAAATGCAGGGAAGCAGGTGTGGAGAGCTCGATTTGCGGGCAGGCAGGCAGCGACCCTGAAGTAGTAAAGAAGCTCGTGGAGTACGGCATAACCAGCGTTTCTGCGAATCCTGATGCGGTGCAAACAGTAAGAGAAACAGTCGCCAGGACAGAAAAGAGGCTGCTGCTGGACAGGGCGAGAGGATAAAGCTGATGGACGAAAAAGGCTTGGAGGAGGGGAAATTTTTAGATATTTTAAGCAATGCCAGAAAAAAAGATTTGAAGTACTCTGACGGAAAAATTTTAAGCTCGATGTGCACCCTGCCGCATCCTTTCGCAAGAAAGGTTTACGAGCTTTTTGCTGAGACGAACCTTGGAGATGCAGGCTTATTCGAAGGAACGAAGGAATTGGAAGACGAGGCAGTTAAACTCTTGGGCTCTCTTCTGGGCAACGAAGACGCAAAGGGATTTATTGTCTCCGGCGGCACAGAAGCAAATATAATGGCTCTCTGGGCAGCGAGAAATAAAGCCGGCAAAAAAAATGCAGAGGTGATTGTTCCCGAGTCTGCGCATTTTTCGTTTGAAAAGGCAGCAAATTTGCTCGGTTTAAGGTTGGTCACCGCATCTCTGGACAGCAGGCATTGCATAAGCGTTGGAGACGTGGAAAAAAAACTGGACAAAAATACAATAGCGATAGTCGGAGTGGCAGGGAGCACGGAATATGGAGCAATCGACAACATCGAAGCACTGGCAGAGATTGCAGTAAAAAACGACCTTCACCTGCACGTCGACGCTGCCTTCGGCGGCTTTGTTATTCCTTTTTTAATCGGATATGCTGCAAGAAAATTCGATTTTTCGATACCTGGAGTAAGCTCGATAACCATAGACCCCCACAAGATGGGTTTAGCGCCGATACCGAGCGGGGGTATACTGTTCAGGAGTGCTGATTTCCTCAAATTCATAGAGACTCGCTCGCCGTATCTGACCGAGAGAAGGCAGTTCACGCTGAGCGGCACGAGGAGCGGCGCATCCGCTGCTTCGGTTTACGCTGTTCTGAAGCTCCTCGGAAGAGAGGGTTATAGAAAAAACGTGGAAAATTGCATGAATTTAACAATGCAGCTCTACAGAGAAATAAATGCTCTCGGACTGAGAGTTCTAAAACCTGCGATGAACATTCTGGTTTTCTCTCACGAAAAGCAGGATGCAATATCAGAAAAATTGCTGGAGAAAGGCTGGATTGTGTCCAGGACCAGGAAGGGGGAGATAAGGCTCGTAATAATGCCTCACGTCACAGAGAAAAGTATTGCTAGATTTGTGGAAGATTTGGAAAGTATTTGCACACTGCACTTATTCAAATAATTTGCCCAACCCTGCTACAATCTTCTCCTTGTTAAAAGGATAGCTCGTCGCTGTCAGCGCTATCTGTATTCCCTCGCCAAGAGCAGCCTCGCCGGCATAGGCTCTCATTTTGTCGAGGCGCATGTACAGCTTGCCCTCTTCGAACCTCTCCTCAAGCTCCTCTTTTATTTTTTTTCTGTCTTCGCTTGAGAGGCGCTCATTCAGCGCAGCGATAAATTTCTCTATCTCTTTTCTTTTTCTCAGCGCAATGTTTAAAATATAAATCGGGTTTTTGAAATGCCCCAGAGTTTTTTGCGCATTGTAGCTGAATTCGAAAGGAATTATATTTTTCAGGCAGGTCAAAACCTT
>JBDRDL010000046.1:0-17156 GCA_043820925.1 Methanobacteriota archaeon
CTCGTCGACAAAATGCTTGCCCTCCAGAAAAAGTACAACGACCAAAAAATCGCCGGCAGAGAAAAAGAATTATTGGAACAGCAGATTAAGCAAGTAGATTGGCAGATTGATGACCTCGTCTACAAGGTTTATGGCATAAGCGAAGCTGAGAAAAAAATTATTGAGGAAAGTTTAAGGTGAATGATACCGAGTTGCTTACGTATATTATAAAACTAAGATTAACTGAGAAAAATAAAGCTTATGGATGGGTACTTTCTGATCTTGAGACCCTTAAAGAGATGGCAAAAAAATTAGCAGAAAAATTACCTGCAGAAGCTGCGATACCAGATCAATTATACCTACAAACAACTGCGATTCATATACTCATTGTATCCCAATTTGAGTATTTGTTAAAATCGTTGGGAAAAATAAGAAACCAGTATGGAATAAAGAATATTATCGAGCATAGCAACATTTTAACCCGGTTAGAAAAAGACCACTTAATATACTTATTTTTGACTCGTCATACTCTTGCACATGGTGGTGGACATTTCGATGAAAAATTCTTTGAAGATGCAAGGAGAAATATCAAAGAGCTTAAATTAGAAATACCAACAGACAGCAATTATTTGACCACAATTCATCCTGCAGAATTGATAAGATACATAAATCTCATAAAAAAGGTAATACTGCTTGACATTGCGGGAAATGCTTTATCAGGCGAGGAAAAGAAAATCATTGAGGAGAGCTTGAAATAAAAAAGTTTTTATACGGTAACTATAGAAGAGATAAACATGGCAGCGGAAACAGTGACTATCTCGAAGAAAGAATATCAACGGTTGAAGAGACTTGAAAAAATGGACAGAAATCTCATCGAGCAGCTTGTCACGAGCCTTGAGGACGTGAAAGCTGGGAGGATAAAACGAGTGGCTTAATATCCGCTCAATGCTTTTTTAACCGCTTCGTAGTACTCCGGGAGTTTATTTTGAATCTCATTTATAGTTGCATGCTGCGTTTTCTTGTCGCTTAATCCAACTAGCAGGACTACACCCAAGTCCACATATATCAGATAGTATATCCTTTTCTCTCTAATCCTTTTTTCTCTGAAGAATACATAACCTAGCGGTTTGCCTACAAAAGGATTTATTTTAAGTTGATGCTCGATGCGCTCAACCTGTTTTTGCTCTTCTTTTGAAAGTTTTCTCACCTGCCTGTCAAAAGTTTCAGTGCGATAAACTTTATACATTACATTGAATAGAGAGAATTATGCCTTTAAATTTAACGTGCCTGCATTATATTTTCAACAAACAAAATCATCGAAGCGAGTTTGAAGTAAAATTTATTTTTTATTCGATTTATTAGGCAACGCCGGCAACTATGAGCTTGTAGAAGAATTAATAAATTTCGCAATCCTAAAATTTGCCAAAGTTCAGAATGTTACTTATGCTTCAAATCGAATTTTTACCTACACCTAGGATTTTAGACCTAATGCCTTCCTTTTCGCAGAAATGTGTTCAAGCATAAGCGCCGCAGCCTTCATCGGATCTGGCTCAACGACAAATCTTGCCCCCGTCAATTTAGCCACATCTTCCGTTAGTAATTTCGTGACTTTTTCGCTTCCTACAACTGGGGGTACAACACCCAAATGAACGTTTACTCCATGCGTTACTAACCACGTGGCTATTGCCACAGCTTTTTCACTCATGGCTTCTGGTGCTGAACCGAATATTGGCAAATCAGGTACATCAACCTTAAGTGCCTCAGCTACAGCAAACAGTGTGTTCAGTATTCTCGAGTTATCAACGCATGAACCCATGTGTAAGCATGGTGGAATCTTTAGTTTCTCGAGAATCCCCTTCAATCGCTTTCCGGCCATTTTCTGAGCATCTAGAGACATTAACCCATGCTTTGCTGCAGCTATACCCCAGCATCCAGTCCCAACAGTAAGGACATCATTCGCAATGAGTTCTTTAGCGATGGTCACGTGACCGGAGTCTTGGGTAACTTTCGGATTATTACATCCAACGATACCCACTATTCCGTAAATGTTCCCATCCTTCACAGCTTGAAGTAGGGGTTCAAGTGTCCCCCCCAACGCTTTAACAATCGCTTCAACCGAAAATCCAACCATGCATTTGTTTTTAATATCGGGTATGAAAACCTTACCTGCATTTCTATTCTTGAAGTTTTCAATAGCCGTTTTAACAACCTCTTCGGCAACCTCTTCAGCCTTTTCAGGGCTCCATTCCAAATGGATAGCTCCGGGTATCTTAGCAATAGGCATGGTAGTTATTAATTTGGTATGGAAGCACTTAGCGACGTCAATCACAGTCGGGAATACGCATTGGTAATCGACGACCATAGCTTCAATTGCGCCAGTGGCTAGAGCCATTTCCTGATGCAATGTATTACCCGCTATCGGAACTCCATGTCTCATTAATATCTCATTTCCGGTGCAGCATATACCAGCCACATTTATGCCCTCAGCTCCAACGTCTTTTGCTGATGACAACATTTTTTCGGAGCGCGCAACTTCAACGATCTTCGCGGAAAGAAGCGGATTATGACCATGAATTACTAAGTTGACCTGCCTTGCGTCCAATACGCCCAAATTGGCCACGGCATCCACAGGCTTAGGTATGCCGAAAAGCACGTCTTGAAGCTCTGTAGCTATAACCATGGCGTAGGAATCAGCTAAGGCGGTTCTAAGCCCGTGAAGGAGAAGGTTCGTCGGATCCGAATCCACACCCATGGTAGACCTGTGCATAGCTTCGCATATTTCACGCCATATAGATCTTGGAAGAATCCCAAGCTTGTCAAATGTTTCGATTCTCTTTTTCGTCGCATACGCTTTCAAAAAATTTAACGTTCCGCTATGCGTTCTGCCATAGTCTTCAAGGGCTTTTTCACTGACCTCTTTAGCGATGGCTTCTACTTTCTTATCTCTGGTTTCGATTCCGAGTTTTTCTGCTATGGTTCTCAGCTTTTCTTCATCGGCAATCTTGTATGGGAAACTTCCCTTGCCACTGAGCTCGCTTAGCAAATAAAGTGTGCGAGCCACTTCGTAAGCGTGCTCTCCATGTGCTGCACATCCGCCTGCTATCTTCCTTAGCAGATTTCTTGAAACAATCGTGTCGACGTCTGCACCACAAATGCCCTTGGTAACCCCAATTTTCGGAACTAACCTGCATGGACCCATCAAACAAATTGTACAACACGTCCCTTGCAGTCCAAATTTGCACTGGGGCTGCATTTTTTCGAATCGATGATAGACAGTTTCTATTTCCAGCTCTTCAGCTCTTTTTATCATGCGCTTGGCTGCTTCGTCTATTGTTTTCTCCTCTGGTTTTTCGATAGGAACAATAGCACTCATTTATACTTCACCAATCCATTTAGAAATAAATTTTGGATTATTTAAACTTTTCGGCAACTATGAGGTTGTCTAAAAATTCAGGAAAACTCTAATCAGAGCAGGAGAATAACCAAATGAAGCATGAATAGGCATCCCGCATATTGGAAAGCCTACCATTATTCGACAACGCCCACAAATTCGAAATCTATATATACCAGAACACTGAGGAACCCGCCTTCGCATCTGCTCAAAGGGAGGGTTGAATGTCTGCTGTTTGTTGTGCCGATTGAACGCGCTACCAGCCAGCCTTTGAATCCGCCCCACTTACGAGCTTACTCAAGTAGGATTGAAAGGCGGTCGCTCCTGCCAAGTCGGATTGAAATGCGTCGCTCTTGCCCTCGACAAAGCGAAGGAAAAAATATCACTTGCTCAGCAGGTATCCTGCAACGATTGCAAGTAAGATACCGACTGCGCTCAGCGGCTTCAGCTCCTCTCTCAAAATCAGAATTCCAAGCACGACAGAAACTGCAGGGTAGAGTGCAGTCAAAGGCAGCACAATGCTGACAGGATATTTTTGCAGGGCGAAGAGAAACAGAAGCGAACCTGCAGTTGCGAATATGCTTCCTGCTACAATAAGCCAGCTACCGCTTCCGCTTAGGGAGATTCCTCTATGCAGCAAAAAAGAAATTATTATGAGGTTGGTTAACCCATAGGTCATCGAGCTCCAGAGCAGAGCTCTTCCCAGGCCAATTTTAGAGATTCCCAGCTTATACAAAAATCCCCAAATGCCCCAGAAAATGATAATTACCAAACCCAGAGTTGCGACTTCTGTTTTCATGTTCAGTATCCAACCCCAAAATAAGAAACGCCCTCTTTCTCGACTTCCTTCGGATTCAGAATTCTCCGTCCATCCACGATAACGCTCGGCTTTTTCAAGTTCTTTGCAAATTCTTTCAAATCCATGCGCTTGTATACATCGTGGTCGGTCACGATTACAACGCAGTCAGAATCTCTTAATACTTCGCTCAGGTCATTTGAAAATTTTCCTCCGAAATCCTGGCTGACGAGCGGGTCGTGGGAGAATACCTTGCAGTTCGTTTGCAGCAGCCCCTCGATTATCTTTTTTGAAGGGGTGCCTCTAGCATCGTCTGTATTCCCTTTGTAGGCTATTCCCAGAATAGAAATTTTCGAATCGTCAAAAGTTTTATTTACGCTTTTCAGTGCTTTCTTGATTAGCTCCAAAATATGCTGCGGCATATTCTCATTAACTTCCCTCGCCGCCTTTATGACTCTTAACTCCAGGCCGAGCTCCTCGGCTTTGTGAATCAGAAAGTGCGGGTCTTTGGGTATGCAGTGCCCTCCAACGCCTGCTCCCGGCAGGTGCAGATGCACTCTCGGATGCTTGTTTGCTATTTCTATTGCTTTAAGGGCATCTACTCCGAGTTTCTCGCACAGCAGGGCAATCTCATTAGCCAGAGCAATATTCACGTCTCTGTATGTATTTTCAATCAGCTTCACGACTTCGACGGTCTTAACATCGCTCAGGATTAACTCTCCTCTGGCAATATTCCTGTAGAGCTCCTTTGCTAATTCTGCGCTTTCTCTGTCAACTCCTCCAATTATCCTGGAGTTCGTCTGAATTTCTTCTAAAGTTTTTGTAGGCATAGCTCTCTCCGGAGAATAAGCAAGGTAGAAGTCGCCCCCTGCCTTGAGGCTGCTTGATTCCAGGATAGGAATTATTATTCTTTCTATAGCTCCGGGAGGAACGGTACTTTCGATGATAACGAGCTTTCCTTTGCTCAGATTCTGCGCTACCACTCTGCAGGCGCTCTCAAGTGCTCTAAGGTCAGGTGCTCCTTTTTCGTCTACGGGAGTCTGGACAACGATAATAATAACGTCGCTCTCCCTTACAACTTCCGCAACGTTGGTTGTGGCAGAAAGCAGCCCGATACTGACAACTTTTCTTACCAGCCCTGCCACACCGCTCTCATTTATCTTAGCCCTTCCCAGATTTATTTCCTCAACTATCTCTGCATTGATGTCTGCTCCCCTGACCTTATAGCCCCTATCTGCGAAAAGCGCAGCCATGGGCAGACCAACGTAACCCAGGCCTATGACGCCTATGCAGCAAGACCTGCAGGCTATCTTCTCTCTCAAATCATGCATGAAAAAGCGTATCAGTCTCAGATATTTTAACCTTTCCGATGAAATGATTTTTCTACAAGAAGCCATGGTTTCAATAATACTCTAAATCTAATTGATATTGTTTATAACCATTTCTAACATTTTCTTAACAGATTTTTAGCTTTATTTTACTTTTTTATGTCTTCATAGAACTCTTTTTTGATTTTTAGCTTTTGCGTTCTTCCGTATTGCTCCTTGGAAATTATGTCCCTGCCGACCAAGTCAGCGACTATTCTGCTTATCTTTGGTCTTGAAAAACCAGTTTTTTCAGGCAGCAAATCCTGGGTCATTTCTCCTCCGTTATCCAAGATTACCTTCACCACCTTTTCTTCGTCCCCTGTAAGCAAAGTATATGGAACTTTTTCTTTGTATTTTCTGAATCTCTGCAGCCCCAAAATGCCGAGAATTCCCAGGAGTACTCCAAAAGTCAGGTAGATGTACTTTATGTCTATCCCAAACTTCGAGATATCTGAGGCTGAGCTGATTATCTCAACTTCATACCCTTCGGAAACTAAAAATTTCTTGACATTTTCGGACAGCTCGTAATTTATTAGCAATATTTTCCTAACATCTATTTTTCCCAGGGCGTCCAGGACGCTGGCCGGAACCTCCTCTCTTTTTATGAATAGGATAGGGTCTCCAGTCGCTGCAGCCACCCTCCTTGCTGCAAGCAAGCCCCCGTAGCCTTCTCCGTTTACCAAGACTGCGCCTTTTGAGCTCGGATAAAGGACTATTGCAAGCCTTGCAGAGGTTCCGTACCTGTCGGCCTCGCCAAACCTGTGCGCCACGAAACCAATGGTCTCGATTTCTTCCTGTATTCTTTGAGAAATAGCCTTCTCGCCCCCTATTATAATCGCCCTGTGAAATCCAAACTGTCCGTAGTCATATAGCTGCTTTCTTACGTCTTCATCTAACCGGTCCGGCACAGTGCCTACGATCGGTATGCCGAAGTTATTCGAATATGCCTGCGCAAGAGTCCAGTCAAAAGGAAGGTCGCTCCTTACAACTATCACATCATACTCTGAAGCAATTGCGTAAGCAAGGTCGCTGCTGCCTGTGGTCAGCAAAATAAGCAGGACTAAAAACTTCTTCATGCCTTTAAATTTAAGCCGAAGCAATATAAGACTAACGCTTCAAAAGGGTCAGAAGCTTTGGAGCACTTGCGAAGCAAGTGCGGGTCTTTTGGCGGAAGACTTTTCTACATAGAAAAGGCTTCACTAGTACATTGGAGGCATTCCGCCCATGCCTCCCATACCTCCGGGCGGCATTTTGGGTGTTTCTTCTTCCTCTTTTCCTCCAAGCCCGCCCTTCGCTGCTATAACGTCATCGATTCTCAAAATCATGTTCGCAACTTCTGTGGCAGATTTAACAACCTGCTGCTTTACTCTAAGAGGCTCGATAACGCCCAGCCTGTACATGTCCTGGCTCTTGCCTGTGGAAAGCTCTATACCTGAATTCATTCTGCCCTTCTCGTGCTCTGCTCTCAATTCTATTAAGGTATTTATCGGGTCAAGCCCTGCATTCTCGGCAAGCGTCTTGGGTACTACTTCAATCGCATTGGCAAATTCTAGTATTGCCAACTGCTCCCTTCCGCTGACCTTGTTTGAAAATTCTCTAATCTTCTTGGCTATCTCCATCTCAGGCGCGCCGCCGCCCGGGAGCACATATCCATCCTCAACAACGTCTCTGACAACGCTTATTGCATCGTCCATTGACCTTTCGATTTCGTCTACTATATGCTCTGTGCTGCCGCGAATAAACAGAGTCACTGCCTTGGGCTTCTGGCAGCCCTCTATGAATATAAACTCCTTTCCGCTGATTTTTCTCTCCTCAACCCTAGCTGCCTTGCCCAAGTCTTTCTGAATTATATCTTTTAAGCTCGTAACTATGCTGCCGCCTGTTGCCTTGGCTATGAGCTTTAAGTCTCCTTCGCTGAGGCTCTTTACAGCGAATATATTCTCCTTGGCTAAGAAGTACTGCACCAGGTCATCGATGTCCTTCTGGCAGAATACGCAGTTTGCTCCTGAGGCAGCGATGTCCTTGACCATGTTTTTTAGAGTTTCTTCCTCCTCGTCAAGGAAAGAGCGCAGCTGCTCCGGCGTGGTTACTCTAAGTTTTGCATCAGTTTCGGTCTTTTTAATTTTCAACTCAGTGTCCAGAAGAGCAATTTTTGCATTCTCGACCAGCTTTGGCATGTTTGGATGCGCTCTCTCTTTGTCCAGAACTATTCCGTACACTATCTCAGAATCTCTCGTTGCCTTACCTACGTGCTTCTGAATTTTTATATCTTTCTTGTCTATTTTGAGTATGTCATTTCTTTTCTCAATCACGAGCTTCACAGCCTGCATAGCTAGATTTGCAAGGTGGTCCTTGGCTGTAACTCCTGATGCCTTCGAGCCCAGTGAGGTCATAGCTACCTTTCTGAGAGTATCTTCATCTGTCGGCTTTATTTCTTTGCTCATCTCTTTCAGGACTTTTATTGCCTCCTCTCCCGCCATCCTGTATCCTTTTGCTATTACAGTAGCGTGCACATCTTGATCCAAAAGTTCTTCGGCTCTCTTCAAAAGTTCGCCTGCAAAAATCACTGCAGTTGTAGTTCCGTCTCCCGCCTCTTTCTCCTGAGTTTTCGCAACTTCGACAATCATCTTTGCAGCCGGATGCTTTATTTCTACTTCTTTCAATATAGCTGCTCCGTCATTTGTTATAATAACGTCGCCAGTAGTATCTACGAGCATTTTGTCCATTCCCTTAGGACCCAGAGTGCTCTTCACCGCCTCAGCTATTACCTTAGCTGCCATTATATTCATTCTTCTCGCATCTTTGCCCAGAATCCGCTGGGCGCCTTCTGCCAAGATATATACCGGCTGACCACTCATTCTTGCTGCCATACATACGCCTCCATTTTTTTCGTTCAAATAAATGAGTTTGAGCTTCTATATAAATTTATTGCATGTATCGGGGTTGTCTAATAAATCGAATAAAAAATAAATTCTAACCCTCGCTTTCTCTTCCTTTAATTCCAACTAAAGCTATGGTTCTTATATAAGCCCACAACCCCCCCGGTACCCCGGTACAGAAAACTTTATATAGAAGTTCTTAATCATTCTTTTGAACGTAACAAAATATTTCGTAAAATTTTTAAACGTTCAAAAAACGGAGGTGTATTCTATGGCAGCGCAGATGGGCGGACAGCCTATACTGATACTATCTGATAAAACGCAGAGAACGATGGGCAGAGATGCGCAGAGAATGAATATACTCGCAGCAAGGGTAATTGCAGAATCTGTGAAAACCACGCTTGGACCGAGGGGCATGGACAAGATGCTTGTCGACAGCTTGGGCGACGTGATAGTAACGAACGACGGAGTAACTATTCTGAAGGAAATGGATGTGGAGCATCCTGTCGCAAAGATGCTGGTGGAGGTAGCAAAAACGCAGGAAGATGAAGTAGGAGACGGTACTACTACTGCGGTAGTAATCGCAGGAGAGCTGTTAAAGCGTGCGGAGGAGCTTTTGGACCAAGACGTTCATGCAACTGTGATTGCAGGCGGCTATAGACTGGCTGCCGAGAAGGCAGTGGAGATTTTGAAGAACATAGCAATAGATGTTTCTGTAGACGACGATGAGACGCTTAGAAAAGTAGCAATGACGGCAATGACTGGAAAGGGCGCAGAAAAGGCGAAAGAATACCTCGCCGACCTAGTAGTAAAAGCTGTAAAGGCGGTAGCGGAGCGAGAGGGCGATAAAATTTCTATAGATACAGACCATATAAAAATCGAGAAGAAAGAAGGGGGAGGAATAGAAGATACAGAGCTTATTAGGGGCGTTTTAATCGACAAGGAGAGAGTTCACTCCGCAATGCCGAAGAGAGTCGAGAAAGCAAAAATAGCTCTGGTCAATTCAGCCTTGGAAGTTAAGGAGACCGAAATCGATGCAGAGATTCGAATCACAGACCCGAACCAGCTTAAAGCGTTTATAGACGAAGAGGAAAAGATGCTCAAGGACATGGTTGAAACGATTAAGAAGTCTGGAGCGAATGTTTTGCTGACGCAGAAAGGAATCGACGACCTTGCGCAGCACTACCTTGCAAAGGCAGGCATACTGGCTGCGAGGAGGGTCAAGAAAAGTGATATGGAAAAGCTGGCAAGGGCTACGGGCGCAAACATAGTAACCAACCTCGACGACCTGAGCGGGAAAGACCTCGGTTATGCAGGGATAGTGGAAGAAGTAAAAATCGGCGAGGACGAGATGATTTACGTAAAAGACTGCAAGGATCCCAAATCAGTCAGCATTTTAATCCGGGGCGGCACCGAGCACATCGTTGATGAAGTAGAAAGAGCTATTGAAGACTGTCTCGGCGTCGTGCCTGCTGCAATAAAAGACGGAAAGGTCGTGGCGGGCGGAGGAGCGCCTGAAATAGAAGCTGCGAAGCAGCTCAGAAAGTATGCAAAGACCGTTGGAGGCAGGGAGCAGCTTGCAATCGAAGCTTTTGCCGATGCGCTCGAGGTAATACCCAGAGCACTGGCAGAAAATGCAGGTCTTGACCCAATCGATGTACTGGTGGACCTAAGAGCGAAGCACGAGAAAGACGGGGCAAGATACGGCTTGGACGTATTCGATGGCAAAGTAAAGGACATGTACAAGGAGGACGTAATCGAGCCGCTCAGGGTTAAAACGCAGGCAATAGATTCCGCAAGCGAAGTTGCAGTTATGATACTGCGCATAGACGACGTCATCGCCGCTTCAGGCGCTGGAAAAGGCGCAAGAATGCCGCCGGGCGGACCTGGAATGGGTGGCGAAGGAATGGAGGATTAAATCCTCCTTTATTTTTTAATTTTTAGAATGCGTATAACATCTACAGTTATACTTTCCCAAATAATATTTTTCTGAGTAATATCTTTAAATCAATAAAGGCGAAAAATATCAGAAGGGCAAAAACGAGGAAAAACAGAGCATCCGGGAAGGGTAGTGTTTTCGAGAATTTGTCCTCTAAGGAAACTAGAAATATGATTCCAAATATTGCGAAGAAATAGATATAATCCGTAACTCTCTTAAAAATCCCAATCTCATCTTCTAATTTCGAATACTCGCCAATCTCTCTAGATAATTTTCTCTTCAATTCTATAAAATTTGGAACGAATTTGTTCTCATCGTCCAAAAGCTCCTTCTTTATCTCTTTTACTTCAATTTTATTTTTTATCGCTCTAAAAACAGCTTTCTTTTGTCCTAGTATTTCTCCTGAATATTCCCGCAACACTACTATGATTAAAAGACCAACGGCTATTGTGAATGATGCTTGAGCAGATGCAGCAAGTAAATCGTTAGATAACGTTTTATCGAAAAGAGAAAAATTTTTTACAAATAGTTTGGCGATTAATACTAAAGATAGCCATAAAAACATAAAATAATAAATGAACCTATAAAAATAAAAAATTAAATTCGGTGGAATGCTTTTCCATAATCTCTCTTTAGCTTCGTAACCGGACAGAACTGAAGATAACGTTGCTGACCGTATGAGAAAAAATAAGATTAGAATACCAAAGAATCCCAGAGGTTCAAGCTTAAATTCTAAAAAAAGTATACACGCTAGAGCGACTGAAAGCTCGCCACCCCAAACATACATCCAGCGCTTCGTCCCACCAAACTCTTTATACGCCAATTCCGTTAAGTCCGAGTGAACTAGCCCTTTAAAGAAGTTTTCAAAATTGCCACGCTCCTCCGCTTCTTTCAAGCTTAGCGAAAGTTTTGGGATTCTTTTTGAATTATACCAACCGAAGGGGATTGCAATTACAATCAGAATAATATACGCTAGGGATTGTTCTAATATATGTACCACCCTATTTTGATTTTGGTCTACTTATTCTTAAATAATTCCATTCAGAATATTCTATCATACTCTCTAATTAATCCTCTGTGCAGCGCAGTGCCCACAAGCGCTCCGCTCACCCCAATTTTTTCCAATTTTTTTAAGTCTTCTTTTCTTATTCCGCCGCCTACGAAGATTTCCCCATCGCAAAATTTTATTTTTTTTATAAAATCAAACTTAAAACCGCCCAATGTACCAACCGAAGAAATGTCCAAGAAAATAAACCGCCCTGCCCCGAGCTTTCTTAAAATTTCGAACCCTTCCGCAGGGCTGCTTGGCAGGATTTGCGAGAGCACCTTTTTGTTTTTTATGTCGATACTGACGAGTATTCTTTTCCCGAATTTTTTCAGCGCTTTTCTTAGAGTTTCCAAGTTTTGCAGCGTTTCGGTGCCGATGATTATTTCTGCATTCAGCCTTGAAATTCTTTCAATATCGCTGTAGTTTCTTATCCCGGCGTCGGCGAGAAGCTTTTTACTTTTGCTGAGCTTTTTCAGAAGTTCCAGATTCGGTTTTCCCTTCATTATTCCATCAAGGTCCGCAACGTACAATCTCTCATACGGCAGGTTCCTTGCGATTTCTAACGGGTCTGAAGAGCTTGCAAAAACAGTTTTTAATTCCCGATACTTTTTCCGCTTGCCAGATTTTCCGCTGACAGCTTTTCCGTGCATTACGTCGAGAACAGGTATTATTTCCATTTCTAAATTTTTATATGCATGCGCATATAAGAATTTAAACATGAAACTCCTGGTAAGCCCGAGCAACGTTGCAGAGGCGAAAGCTGCGATAGAGGGCGGCGCAGACATAATAGACATGAAGAACCCGAAGGAAGGCTCTCTGGGTGCGAATTTCCCCTGGGTCATAAAAGAAATAAAGAGCATTCTGCCCAGCGGCGTTGAGCTCAGCGCTACCCTAGGCGACTTAAATTTCAAGCCCGGTACTGCTTCGCTTGCTGCATACGGAGCTGCAAGTCTCGGCGTGGACTACATTAAGGCTGGATTTTTTGGAATCGACAGCAAAAAAAAAGCAGAAGAGCTTGCAAGTAAAATTTCGAAAGCAGTGCAAAACTTTGATGTAAGGATAGTCCTCGCTGGCTATGCGGACTACAGAGAAATTGACGCTATACCTCCTTTTATTTTACCGGAAGTTGCGAGCCGAGCAGGGGCACATGTGGTGATGATAGATACTGCAAGAAAAGAAGGCAGCGGTTTGCTGGACTACCTCAGCGTCAGGGAGCTTGAGAAATTTATCCAGCTTGCACACGGGCATAATTTGAAGGCAGCTCTTGCAGGCTCGCTGAAAATTGGCGACGTAAACCTGCTAAAAAATACGGGCGTCGATATAGTCGGCGTAAGAAGCTTAGTTTGCATTGGAGACAGAATAAACGGCAGCATATCTGCGAAAAAAGTTAGAGAGCTGAAGGAATTTTTGAGGCGTTAAGAAATGGGCTATCTGAACAGAATCCTTGATGTAGATCTCTCCACAGGAAAAATTTCGCAATTCGGACTCGATGACGAGTTAAAGAAAAATTTCCTCGGGGGAAAGGGAATTGCAGCCAAACTGCTTTATGACCGTTTAACCCCGCACATAGATGCGCTGTCTGAGAAGAACATGCTAATCTTTATGACAGGTCCTTTAACTGGCACGATGGCGCCTTCTTCTGGAAGATTCTGCTGCGTTTCTAAGTCCCCGTTAACCGGCACAATATTCGATTCGCACTGCGGCGGGCATTTTGGCTATGAGTTGAAAAGAGCTGGCTTTGATGGAATCGTCGTTAGAGGAAAATCCAAAAGCAAAGTTTTTCTGAGCATTGATAACGGAGAAGCAGAGCTGTTGGATGCGCAAAAAATCTGGGGCAAGGATACGAAGGAGACAGAGGCACGGGTGAATAAAAAGTTGGACAAGAAATGCAGGATTCTTTCGATAGGAAAAGCAGGAGAAAATCTGGTCAGATTTGCGAGCATAATCCACGAGGGGCATCGAGCTCTTGGAAGGGGCGGCTTGGGAGCTGTGATGGGCTTCAAAAATCTAAAGGCGATAGCTGTTAGAGGAGACAAAAAAATTCCTGTCTACGATGCCCAGAAGTTCAAAGAAGTTGCGAGAAAGTGCTGCGAGCTGCTTGCGAAGCATCCCTCAACTGGCAAAAAATTGAAGGAGTACGGCACTCCAAACATCGTTAGCACAGTTAACAGCGCTGGACTCCTGCCCACGAGAAATTTTCAGACCGGATTTTTCGAGGACGCCGAAAAAATTTCTGGCGAAGAAATGCGCAAGTTCGTAACAGGCAACTACAGTTGCTTTTCCTGCTCGATTAGATGTGGAAAAAAAGTTGATATCAACGGAGTAAAAACAGAAAGCTTGGAGTACGAAACAATATATTCCTTCGGATCTAACTGTGGAAACTCCAGTCTATCTTCGATAGCGAAAGCAAACGAGCTCTGCAACAAGCTTGGACTGGATACCATCTCTACAGGAGCGACAATTGCATTTTTTATTGAGCTCATAGAAAAAGGTTTTTTGAGCTATGACATAAAGTGGGGGCAGAGCGACAAAATACTCGAGCTGATTGAAAAAATTGCGCTCAGGGAAGGAGTTGGAAATGCGCTTGCAGAAGGAGTAAAAAGGCTTTCTGAAAAATATGACTGCGAATTTGCAATGCACGTTAAAGGTTTGGAATTGCCGGGTTATGATTCGAGAGGAGCAGTGGGGCAGAGTCTGGCGTATGCTACAAATAATGAAGGGGGCAGCCACATGAGGGCTCCTGTATACATAGATGAGATACTAACGCAGCGCATAGACAGGTTTGAAAAGAAGGGCAAGGCAAGGCTTGTTAAAGATACGCAGGATTTCCATGCCTCGCTGGACTCTCTGATTCTCTGCAAGTTCACTTCCCGTGCACTGCGGGAGGAGCATTACTCTCAGCTTCTGGACCATGCAACTGGAATAAATTTTGAGCTTCGCAGGATTGGAGAGAGAATATTCAACCTGGAAAGGCTTTTCAATTTAAGGGAAGGTTTCACAAGACATGATGATGCGCTGCCCGCAAGATTTCTGAAAGAGCGCATTCCAACTGGAAATTCAAAAGGCAGCATAGCTGATTTAGAATTGGACGAATACTACATGCTGAGGGGATGGGACAGCGAAGGAAAGCCCAAACCGCAAAGATTAAAAACACTTGGATTAAAATAATCGTTTCATGAAACTGCCCTTTGAATTGAGGGATATAAAGCCAGGTGAATTTTCATATTTGACAAGGAGGAAAATCGAGACAGGAGAAATCTTCCTCTGGAAGCGCAAGAGCGAAGAGCAATCACACTACCTGCTGAAATGTCCATTCTGCGGGGAAGAGCAAGAAGGAAGCACCGTTCTGGTGAAGAGACCGTACAGGGTTAAATGCCCCGGGTGTGGAAAGAGCATAGCTCTGCCGAAGCTTGCGGATTTAGCGAAGAAGGAGAGCAGAAAAGAATCATGAAACTGCTGATTTTGATACTTATTTTAAGTGGGTGCATCTCGGGCGTAAAAGTCGCTGCTCCTATTGTAGAGGCAGGCGACACCGTATCCATAAACTATGTTGCAAAAATCGACGGAGCAGTTTTTGATACCGAACCCCTAAACTTCACAGTTGGAGAGGGATTTATGATACCTGCCATTGAGGAAGCAGTACTCGGAATGAAGGTTGGCGATGAGAAGACTGTCGTGGTACCTCCTGAAAAGGGCTACGGCGAAAGAAATGAAAGCCTTGTCAGGTCTATGTCCAGATTTGTAATTATTCCCAGAGAAATAGAGATTTCCATAGAACGCTTCAGGCTTTCATATAATAAAGAGCCAGTGTTAAATGATACAGTAGAGGATATTTACTGGACATCGAGAGTAATAAAAGTAAACGATACGGTTGTGGTAAGGCATGAGCCTCTGCCAGTTGTGAAGGAGACGCAAAAGGGGAAGATAAAAATAGATTCAAATGATACTTCGGTAATAATGGAATACATCCCAATTTTGAATATAACTTTTCAAACTGCAGTCGGAGAGTATGCAACTGTTATAGACTCAAATGAAACTTCAATGACTGTCGACTACAATCATCCCTTCGCTGGAAAGACGCTCGTATTTTCAGTAAAAGTAGAGGGAATTGAAAAGGCGAAACCCTAACTTTCGCCGAATTTCTGCTGGATTTTCCACACCGCAAACAGTTTGCTCTTATATACTTCTCGCAGCGTCGCCATGAATTTATCTTTTGTCAGTCCGTCTGAATAGATCGGCGCAGTAATCAAAATTAAGCTTAGGATACCATCCGAAAATCTAAATTCAAATTCTGTGGCCTTGCTTCCCAGAGTAAAACGCAAGTCCCACAGGAACTCGTCCAATTCTTTTTTGGCAGTACTCTTCATCTTTTCAATGTGCCCAGGACTTACACTAGTCCCGGACAAAATTAAAATCCTATCCTCTCTTTCCTTTGGCTGGATTACGTTCATGCCGTGGGGAATATTCTCAGGAAAGTTTATTCCAATGTTAAATTTAGCATTTGGGTCTTCGTTATCTTCTTTGAAGATGTTTTCTTCCTTGCACCATTTTAGAACTTTCTGCTTAATATCCTGTTTTGCCATAATATCGCCTAGTTAATTTTCAAAGTATATATTATTTATTGTTGAGGGCAGAAAATCTTACCGAAGGTAGGATTCTCAGACGTTTAAAGAGCGGGGGTAGCCGAGCGGTTAAGGCGCCAGACTCAAGATCTGGTGGACGCAGGTCCGTCGGGGGTTCGAGTCCCTTCCCCCGCATAACCCTTTTTCTTGTAAGAAAAAGGTCTATCACCCCAAAAAGAACAGATACAAAGTATAATAGCGGTATTGGAGTGAAACGGAAATACCGCAATATGATAGCCAGCCTTTCTGAAGGCTGAGTCGCTTCCCCCGCACCTTTCTTTTTTTATGTAAAAAGAAAAACCCGCCTGAAAAAGAAAACCCACTCCCTTCGGTCGTTCCTTTTTCCGCCAGCGCTTTTTCTAAAAGGGCTGGTTCTTGAATCCATTCGTCGCACCGGGTTTTTCTTCTAAAGAAAAGTTTTAATAAGTTAATCCCGATAGTCCCATCTGAGTAATCACGCCTTTACGCCTCCGATAGTGCCTCGGTAGCTCAGCCTGGTGGAGCGCCTGCTTGGTAAGCAGGAGGTCGCGGGATCGTAGCCCGCCCGAGGCTTCACAAAGCTCGCCCAGCTGGGATTTTTGAGGTTGAGTAGGGTTAGGATTAAAGATAAAGACTAGCCCCGGCCACGCCACCCGCAGAGGGGGCATCCGTTCGAGGCTATTTTTCAAATTTTAAATTGAAAGGGCAATCGTAACTATTAAACCCACAATCGCAACAAGACAGCTGATAGCAATCGCATTCCTTCTAAACCATTCCCATGCCGATAAACTGTCTACAAGGTTTTCGCCTTCTGGAGTTAAATATAGCCTCATTGGTTTGTCTCCAGTGGCATGAATAATCAATTTATTCTGGTCCATTTCTTGAAGATATAAATTTGCTTGATGGGGAGTCAGTTTAAATTCTTCTTCTAAATATTTGTGAAACTTATCGTATTCAATAAATTTCCCCTGAATTTTCTGCATATGTTTTAACGCTTTTTTTGAAATATCCGTAACCATAATAATCATAAATGATTGAGGATATTTAATATTTAGACCTTTCTAACCATACTCTCTAATCATACTCTCCAATAAATTGGGTAGCCTGTTTGCCAATTGTTCTCGCAGGATATACATTTTTGTGAGTTTTCCCGTAT
>JBDRDL010000047.1:0-17800 GCA_043820925.1 Methanobacteriota archaeon
CCCTACCTAAATCCTATTTACGTTATCTATAATTAACGTATTTTTAAATTTTGAGTTAATCATAACATTTATATACTTGAAAGTTGGCTGATTTGTTATGGATATAGCTGCGTGGATGGTACGCTTCAACGAGTGGTGGAAGACCGGCGAGGTCAGGAGAGAGCTTAAAAGGGAGAAGCACAGGGCGCTCTTTCAAGAAGTATCGAAGTATGTCGAGGACAGACAGGTCGTAGCCGTTGTAGGGCTCAGAAGGACAGGAAAAACGACGCTCATGTACCAGTTAATTGACCACCTGCTGGGCAGCGGCGTTAACCCTAAAAACATCCTCTATTTTTCCTTTGATGAGGTTATCTCTACTGAGCCAGAAGTGCTGGAGAAGGTCATAGAAAGCTATAGAAAGATGATTCTGAAGAGCGAAGAAAAAACTTACATCTTTCTCGACGAAGTGCAGTACGTAGAAAAATGGCAGGCTGTTGTAAAGAGATACTACGATTTATATCCTGATATGAAATTTTTTGTTTCAGGCTCTGCGAGTCTGTATATAAAGAAGGCAAAGGAAAGTCTTGTCGGTAGAATTTACGAGTTCATGCTGCCTCCTCTCAGCTTTAGAGAATTTTTGGAGATGAAGGGTCTGCATCTGCTGGTAGATATTGCGAAGTTTGAATTTGAAGCCATAGAGAAATGCTATAAACGCCTGCTCCTGCACAGAGACGAAATAGAGACCTACCTGAGCGAATACATGATAAAAGGCGGTTTTCCGGAAATCTTAGACGAAAAATCTACAGAGCGGATACACAAATATCTGAGAACAGGCACAGATAGAATCATCTTTCAGGACTTGCCTAAAGTATTTGGCATAAAGGAACCTGCGTTGCTGATAGAACTGCTAAAAATCATCGCTGCACAAAGTGGTTGCGTGCTTGAGTATGAGGGCATTGGAAAATCGCTAAAAATAACAAGGCAGAGCGTGTCAAACTACATGCTTTATTTGCAGGAATCTTTTTTAGTTAGGATGCTCATGAATTACACAGGAAGCTATCTTGCAGGCACGAGAAAGGCCAAGAAATTCTATATTCGGGACAACGGGATAATGAACGCACTTCTTGAGAAAGGCGAAGAAGTTTTCTCTGAGGAATATGCCGGCAGGTTGATGGAGAACCTCGTCGTTAATCATCTGGACCCAAAATATTTCTGGCGCAGGGATTATGAA
Source organism: Methanobacteriota archaeon (assembly GCA_043820925.1). Classification (GTDB taxonomy): domain Archaea; phylum Hydrothermarchaeota; class Hydrothermarchaeia; order Hydrothermarchaeales; family JACRDW01; genus JACRDW01. The sequence goes on from JBDRDL010000047.1 coordinate 1,211, forward strand.
GTGGACATAGTTCTAAAAAAAGATGGACTTATCCCGGTTGAAGTAAAATACAGGACAGACCCGACAGATATTACCGGATTAAGGAAGTTTATGGATAGTTTTGGGAGTAGTAAAGGCATAGTGATAACCAAAGATACGCTTAAACAAAATAAATTCGGTGGAGGAGAGATATTATTTGTCCCGGCCTGGCTGTTCTTGTGCATTTAAGCGACACGCGACAGGACTGATAACCTACGAAACTTCTTAGGCATCGCCCGACCATCTACCTCCCTCCGCCATCCTCTAACCCCCTCACCTGCGCCGCAACGTATTTATACCAAAATTGTACCAATTTGGTACTATGAAAACGAAATCCGTTCATGTGAGGCTGCCTCCGAAGGTTTTCGAGGAGGCGCAGAGAGTCGTTGACGAAGGGCTTTTCAGTAGCCTGAACGAGTTCGTCAAGGAGAGCGTCAGGGCAAAGGTGGAAGATCACAAGAAGCGAAAAGCCTTAGATGTGCTCTCAAAGCACTACGGCTCAAAGAAAGTGAAGCACCTCAGCGAGGGGGAGAAGGAAGAAATACTTGAACAGTTTCTGAGAGAAAGAGCGTCTGGAAGAGACGTGACGAAAGAGCTCAAGCTTTAAATTTCTTCAGGTTTCCGGATATTTATTTTATCCTGCGGTAGTGCCGAGTAATGAGCATCTCTCGTAACAAGCACATCTGCCTTGTTGCTAATTGCAAAGCAGTAGTGGATTAAATCTGGAAGCGGGACTTCTGCATAGTCTTTCTTCAGAGACTTTGCCTTGCTAACATCGAAATCCCTAACTTTTTCTACAACCAGCTTATTGTTTTCCTTGAGACTTGAGAGAACCGCTTTGATTTCAGCGTCTTCTATAGAACTTCTCAGCTCAGTTAAAACGAGATCCGAGATTAAGATCACGAACTCGCATTCAAGGCTTCTCCTCAGCACAGAATACGCAAATTCGCCAAGCGGTCTCAACTTATCGCTTCTTGCTTCCCAATAGTCCAAGTAGACATTTGTATCGAGGTAAATCAATGCCATATTGATACAGCTGGTCTGGTGATATATCTTCTTTACCCATCGCCTCCCTCCAACATCCTCTAACGCCCTCCTCTGACCATTTTGCAACACCTACAGACCATAAATTCAATATACTAATAAATACAACGATACAGCGGGAAAGAACAATGGTCGCCATTCAAAAACATCAAAGCCTTTCTTACACAGGCACGCAGATAAATTACTACTTCGTATGCAAAAAGAAGCTCTGGCTCTTTTCCAGGAACCTTACAATGGAGCAGACCTCAGACCTCGTCCACATAGGCAAGCTTATCCACGAAACAAGCTATCCGAGAAAATTCAAAGAAATAACGATTGAGAATATAAAGATAGACTTCTTGGAGAGAGGCTGCGAGATACACGAGGTGAAGAGATCTAAGAGGATAGAAAAGGCGCATGTCTATCAGTTACTTTATTACCTGTACTACCTGAAGAAATTGGGCATTGCTGCGAGAGGCATTATAAACTACCCCCTGTTAAGAAAGACTGCGGAGGTTGAGCTGACCGAAGAAAAGGAGAAGGAGATGGAAGGGGTTCTAGGCGAGATTGAGCAAATACTTTCTCAGGAAAAACCTCCGTTGGTGGAGAAGAAATCCTACTGCAAAAAGTGCAGCTATTACGAGCTTTGCTGGAGCTGAGCAAATGGAGAAAAACTATTACATACTCCAGAGCGGGAGGCTGAAGAGAGAAGAAAATACTGTTTACTTCGAGAACAAAGAGGGTAAAAAAGCAATTCCGGTAAATGACATAAACGCAATCTATGCCTTCGGAGAGCTGGATATTAACACAAAGCTGCTCGTTTTTCTCTCGCAGAATAAAATTCCTGTGCACTTTTTCAATTACTATGGCTACTATTCAGGCACTTACTACCCGAGAGAATACCTGAATTCAGGATTTCTCTTAGTAAAGCAGGTAGAGCACTACCTCGATGGGAAAAGGCGGGCTGAGATTGCAAAGGAGATTGTCAGGTCCGCAAGCCATAATATTTTGAAGAATCTGCTCTATTATAAAAAGCACGAAAAAAGCGTAGAGGATAAAATAGAGAGGATAAAGCAGCTCCAAGAACAAATAGAATACGCAGAGAAAGTTCAGGAGCTGATGGGCATTGAAGGAAACATAAGAGATGCGTACTACAGAAGTTTCAATGACTTCCTGCGTGAAGGCTTCGAATTCGAGAAGCGCGTGAAGAGACCCCCAGACAATATGATAAACTGTCTCATTTCCTTCGGGAATTCCCTTGCATATACGACGACGCTGACAGAGATATATCATACCCAGCTGAATCCCACAATAAGCTATCTTCACGAGCCTGGCGAAAGGAGATTTTCTCTGAGCCTGGATATAAGCGAGATATTCAAGCCGATAATCGTTGATAGAATAATCTTCAATCTTATTAATAACAGGATAATAAAGCCAGAACATTTCCTGCAGGAATTGAATTTTTGCTATTTAAATGACGAGGGCAAAAAAATTTTCCTTTCAGAGTATGACGAGAAACTAAAGACAACGATAATGCACAAAGGACTGGCAAGGAATGTATCTTACCAGAGGTTAATCAGGCTTGACTGCTACAAATTGGTCAAGCATCTGATTGATGAGAAGAAATATGAAGGCTTCAAGGCGTGGTGGTGAGGTTGTACGTTGTTGTCGTATATGACGTTGCGGTTGAAAGGATTAATAAAGTCAGGCAATTCCTGAAGCAGTACCTCAACTGGATACAGAATTCTGCATTTGAGGGGGAACTCACAGTGGGGAGTCTGGCAGAAGTAAAAGTAGGGCTCAAAGAATTGATAGATGAGAACCAAGATTCGATTATTTTTTTCATTGCAATGAGCCAGAAATGGCTCAAGAAAGAGGTTCTGGGTATAGAGAAAAGCGAAATTTCCAGCATAATTTGACCAGCACCGCAAAAGTCAACATTTATAAATAACACGCACAACTGAAGGTTGACTTTTCCACCCTTCGAAAAGCAGATATATACGAACTTATCTAAGTAAAATAAGCCATTTTCCGGCGGGTTTGAATAGGACTAGTGTAGTATTGAAATTTGGAATCACTGAGAAGTAAACAATCTGTATTAAGTGTTTGAATAGGACTAGTGTAGTATTGAAATATTCTTCATTCTATCACCCCACATTAATTCTATTCTTGTTTGAATAGGACTAGTGTAGTATTGAAATTGAAAAAAGAAGCGTCATCACTGAAAAAGTGAGAAAGTTTGAATAGGACTAGTGTAGTATTGAAATGCGTTAAAGCCAAGACAAGAACAAAGGTCTTTATAGTTTGAATAGGACTAGTGTAGTATTGAAATATCACAAAGCCTGTCTGGGTCTGCGCAAGTATAGCCAGTTTGAATAGGACTAGTGTAGTATTGAAATATGACTGTAAATGAATTGAGAATTAACGTTAGAGAACTGTTTGAATAGGACTAGTGTAGTATTGAAATAGGAAGCGGTCTTCTCATTCAACAGTTTAATTTTCGTTTGAATAGGACTAGTGTAGTATTGAAATACTAACCTGTCTGCTCATCTACAACCTCCAAAAAATTGTTTGAATAGGACTAGTGTAGTATTGAAATATATTTTCCCCAGTTCGATTAAGACTCCTTTTGCCATGTTTGAATAGGACTAGTGTAGTATTGAAATAAGCTTGATGTCGGCGTGGCAGGGACGAGCTTCGCAGTTTGAATAGGACTAGTGTAGTATTGAAATCCAGTCAGACAGCTTGCGGAGCTCAACCTTTTTGTCGGTTTGAATAGGACTAGTGTAGTATTGAAATTCCTATGCCCCCGAGTTCGTAGATAGTTGGGATGCGTGTTTGAATAGGACTAGTGTAGTATTGAAATAATTGTGTTGCAGATAAGTTGACTTATCGCCAATGTGTTTGAATAGGACTAGTGTAGTATTGAAATAGGAGAAGCAAGACATCGGCAAGCTCGTAGCAGAGAGTTTGAATAGGACTAGTGTAGTATTGAAATCAGTTTGCGTCCGTAGATGATGTTTCTTGCACCAGTGTTTGAATAGGACTAGTGTAGTATTGAAATTGGGGACGTGAACTACATTCCTTTCGGCTACAATTATCAGGTTTGAATAGGACTAGTGTAGTATTGAAATAGGGATATTTATGTTTGAATTATCCGCTAAAATAAGTTTGAATAGGACTAGTGTAGTATTGAAATTTTTATGAACCATCCTTTGCTGGGGCAGTTTTTGGCGTTTGAATAGGACTAGTGTAGTATTTACTTTTTATTCATCTTCTTCGAAAGCCTTCTCTTCATTTCTTCGATGCTCTTCGGCTCTTCCTCTGTAATTTCGGAGAGCGCATCCTTTGCAGGCTCTAAATCTTTGAAGATTTTTTTGTATAGTTTGAAAAGCGGCTTGCCCATGATAAAGCATTCAAGAATAACGATTGCAAACTATTACAGCGTCGAGCTCCCCGCTGCCCACGAAGAATTCTTTCTGGATTTTCCAGTTTTTGAACTCGCTTTTCAACCATTGGAGTTTTTCCTGCTTGTTGTATTCGCTGCAAAAAATAGATGCGACTGCCCTGCCCGTGTTGGATAAAACCCTTCCGATTTCTCTGTTTCGCATCAAGCGAATTGCATCAATACAGAAAATAGTATCAAAAATTTTTGATTTGAATGGTAGAGCATCGCCGCTTGCGAGAACTTTCGCTGCTCCAGCTTTTTTCAGATTTTCCAAATCAATGTCGACAGCATACGCATTAGGGAGATGCTTCTCCAGAAAACCTGCTCCGCACCCAACGTCGAGAATCCTGCCCTCCGGCATAACCTGGTCTAGAATTCCTTTTATTTTTCTCTCCTGAATTTCCCTCATCCAGTCGGCGTAAATTTTGCTGCTTATCGCCATAGGGAAAGCCTCTTCTCCTTCAATTCTCGCGCCTTTCTCTGGAGAAATTTATAAACAACGCTGTGCGGCATCCCCCTGGCAAGCATGATTATAGCTTCCCTTGCAACTTGTACCTCGTCCAGAGTTCCGACTATTGCTGCTCCTTTCCCGAAAACTGAAATAGAAGCCTTTGTCATGTCCTCGATATATTTTCTCGTCTTTCCCTGCCGGCCTATTATTCTGCCTTTCTGACGCAGCAGAGCTTTTTTAGACCGCCCGACAAAATCCTCAAGCTCAATTATCTCCAACGCATAGTCATCGCTGCAAAGTTTCATGGCTTTGCTGGGATTCAATCCTTTTCCAATCGCTCTTATAACGTCCCTCGCCTTCCACTCAGCAAGAACATCTTCGCCCTGATTTTCAGCTGTAACTATACCCTCCTCTGCATCTATATTCAACTTCACCTTGAGTCTTTCCTCGATTTCTTTTCTAACCTCCCCACCCTTGCCTATTAGTACACCCACCCTGTTCATCGGAATTCTCACATACTCCATTTGAATCCACCTCTCAGCACTTCGTCCCGACTCACTCTGTTCGTCGTTCCTCGTGCCGAGACCCACCGCACTTAGTGATGTAGCTGAGAATCTCAGACTCATCGACTGGCATGTACTTCCTGAAAAACTTGGTTATATTCGCAACATCACGCCTTAAAAATTCCTGCGCCATCGGATGCTCCTTTATAACTGCCTGCGAGAGGTCTATGAATACGGGTCGCTCGTCTTTAATCAAAATGTTATATTCGCTCAAATCGCTGTGCACCAAGTTGCCCTCGCAGTAAAGCTTTTTCATATACTCTACAATTTTCTTAAGCATTTTATTCGGATTTTTCAGCCAGCAGTTCTTCAGCATCGGCGAGGAAACTTCGTCCTCTCCAATGAACTCCATAATCAAAACATTATTTTTGTAAGCGATTGGCTTAGGCACAACAACGCCGCATTCTCCAGCTACCTTGAGATTCTTAAACTCTTTCTTCACCCAGGTATAAACGATGCTTCTCTTGCTCTTTTTGATTCCCCTGAATCTGTAGTCGCCGTCTATGTATCGAATCATCGATTTATAATCGCTCGTAGTTATTCTGTGAATTTTAACCGCAAGTGGCTCACCTTTTTTTCCCTTTCCCAGAAATACATTAGACTCTTTCCCTGTTTTTATAACCCCGTATAGAAGGTCTATTGCGCCCTTGTTAGCAAGCTCGTAGAGCGTCAGCAGCGTTGACTTATCAAAAACCTCGCTTGCGACTTTGAAATCTTCGACGCCTTTGATTTTTTTCCTAATCTCGTCAATTTCTGCATCAAGTCTTTCAATCATATAACCCCTTGACTTAGAAGCCTGTCAACCTGAGGTCTCGTATAGCGCCAGACAATATCTCCCTTCTCCCCACTCTGCACCGTCCAGGGCTTGACTATGACGACGTCTCCCTCCTTTATCCAGATTCTGCGCTTTATCTTTCCCGGAATCCTGCAAATCCTTATTTTGTTATCCTTGCAGTTGACTTTCATTCTGCTTGCACCCAGCATCTGCTCGACTATACCCAGAACTTCATCGTTTCTGGGCATTCTCAGCCTTCTTAGTTGGTCTTCCTCTTCCAGAAAAATCACCTAATAACCTTTCTTCTTCAGATGCTCTCTAACAGGCGCAAGAATCTCTGCAACGTATTTTGAAGCTGCATTCTTCAAATCCTGCGGGTGAACTGACCCTTTCTTGTAAGCATCTTCCATCTCCTGATAACTATTGAATATTATGTCTCCTCCAAATTTTTCCAGCCTTTCAATTTTGATTTCGCTGAACTTCCTGAATATATGGTACTCGTAAATCTCGAGTATTGGATTGCCTTCTACTTCGCCTAGAGGGCAGTACGCTTTTGTTAGCTTTCTTTCTATTTCCTCTTCGCTGTCATTGACAGAGATGAAGTTTCCCTTGCTTGAGGACATTTTCTCGTCCCCGTCCAGCCCACGAATTATTGGCAAGTGAATGCACACTGGCGCAGGGAAACCCAGCTTAGGTAAATTATCCCTCGCCAGCATATGAATCTTCCTCTGGTCTATGCCGCCTACCGCAACATCCACGCCAAGAGTAACCATGTCTATGACCTGCATCAAAGGATACATAACCCTCGCAACTCTCGGGTCTTCCTCTTCTCTGCCTATCAAATCCATGCTTCTTCTTGCCCTGAGTAGAGTAGTTTCGAGAGCCAGTTTCTGAACATTCAGGAAGTAATCTTTTGTAAGCTGGATGTCAGAGCCCAAAATGAACTTTGTATTTTCTGGACTCATTCCCATTCCGATAAAGCACTCTTTGTTGAATTCTGCGGTATCCCTTATCTCTTCCAGAGAGCCTTTCCTGTTCAGATAAGCATGAAGGTCTGCGAGCAAAACAACTATCTCAAAACCTGCTTTCTGCATTTCGATGAGCTTGCTAACAGTAAGCATGTGTCCGAGGTGTATCTTGCCGCTCGGCTCGTAACCTACGTATGCCCTCGGTCTATCCTTCTCTGAAAGCAACTTCCTCAGTTCAGCCTTTGTAATAATCTCCTCAGCGTTGCTCTGCACCAAGGCAATTTTCTCTTCGATGTTCATCTTTTCACTCTCTGTTCGTTTTCAATAAATAATTTCTGAATATCTCAACTTCATCTTTAACTCTGAGGGGTATATTTGTCTTGAAATATAAGGTTTTATAGTCTCGCAGCTCTATAACTTGCACTCTGCCCGGGATAACTTCCGAAACCGTTGCCCTTACTACATCTTTCCTTCTGCCGAGGATTTTTGCTCTCTTTAAATTTTTTATAGGTATCGCCAGCCTTTTCCTGCTCTGCAGGTCAAATGCGATTGCCTTCTCTTTAGCGAAACCAAGAAGCTGCAGCGGCTGAGTCTCGAACTCTATTATATCTCCCTCTTTAAGCCTTGGCAGCCTCAGTGCAATCGTAACTCTGTATAAATCTTTACCGTGCTCGTTTTTCCCAAACAATTTGGGCGATTCAGAAATCTCACCGCCGAACTTTTCCCTGAGTATTTCCGCAAGCTTTCTCGCCACTTTTGTCGAGCCTACGTGGAAGTCCATCCCCTCTTTCATTGTTTTAAAATCAGATAAGAAAGCCTTCCTGTCTTTCTGTGCAAGGAAGGAAATCGACCTATCCACAAGAGCTTGAATTTCCTTCCTCTCCGCCCTGCCGAGCGCATCCTCGCTTCTTATCTGAAGGATGCTTTCATAGTAGCCGCCGATTTGCCTGGAGCAGTTGTCGCACAGCTCCAGCCTGGCTCTGACCTCGACATTTTTCTCAGAGCGATATTCTGCTCCGAATATCTCGCCTTCCACCTTAACTGAGCACGAAACGAGATATACTGTCTCTGAGGATTTTTTTATATCCTGCAAGCTAATTTTTGCACTTGCGTCTTTCACTAACTTCATTGAATTTTCTATTGCGCTAAAAGAAGCTTCTTGCAGGACTTCTTCCAAATCTCCGCTAACATAGCTCCAGCGATTTTTTTTAAAATAACTCAAGCAGTTCTTGCAGAGCTTAACCTCAAGCGATTCAGGCAATTTCACAAGCTCTTTTTCTCTCAGGAAGCAGTCCTTGCACTTGCTCTCAATGAGCACTTCACCGGTCTTGCCGCACACTGAGCAAAAGTTGCGCTTGCTACGCTCCACTAGACTTGTAATCTTCATAGCTTATCCATGCCAACTTTACATCCTCGCCATCTGGGCATGAGGCACGCCCTTCACCCTGAGCACGTTTTGAGGCTCGATTATTCCTATTTTTATCGCATGCGCAACTATTTTTTCTCCAACGAGGTTTGCAATCGTAGCTCTTGCAAGCAGCGAAGATATTTCATCTTCGCCCACAAGTTCCTCGCCATAAAATTCCTTCTTCACGTGCAGTAATAAATTCCCCTCCTCGAAGCTCTTGCCGCGCACGTTTTTATCGCAAGCCGCAACCACGACCTCGCTCTGCGCCCTGTAAACCCTGGCGTAAAACTGCATTTGATTCGCTCCACGCTATCCAGCAAGAGCGACGAGGGCAAGGAAAGTTGGAATACTGACGAGGTGATAAGAAAGAGGGCGGGGTGGGGGTGGTAGGTAAGGTGTAACTTCACAACAGCTCGCAAAACTGCTCGACCGTAAGCCCTGCGTCTCTGATTAAATCTCTCAACAAACCTCTTTTTACAGGTCTGTTTTTATGTACAGGAATAGAAAGAGTAACCACCGAGTTCTCTTTGACCATAATAACATGGCTGCCCCTCTGCCTCGCAACACTCCAGCCAACCTTAGAAAAAGCTTTAATCACCTTATCCCCAGTGACCACTGGTAGCTTGGGCATTAAACCACAACTTCCTCGACCTTCTCATACTTGCTGGCTTTTGCCCGCTCGTTAAGAACTTCAAGGCAGCCCTCGATAGCCTCTTTAATATTTTCCAGCGCTTCCTCTATCGTATCGCCTTGAGAATGGCACCCTGGCAGCGCTGGGCAACTTACAACGTAGCCCCCATCCTCTTTATCTTCCCTTATAACAACTTTGAACTTCATGCTTGTACCTACTAGAATAGGAATTATTAACGTATTTAAACCTTCTCTGTTTTGTCTGCTTAATGCAGCGGCTTTCGCATCACGAAGAGATACTTGAAGCCGCGGAGGTAGAAGTTATATAATCTCGAAATTACCTACGCCCCACGCACGGCATTTGGGACAGCCCACAGGTTCGCCGATTTCAGCTTCGCTGCCGCCAGTTTTGTTTTCGACCCATTTCGGATAGCTTCTGACGTACTCAGGCTCTTCTTCGTTTGAGGCGACGCAGTATGCGTAGTCGTTGAACTGGAAGATGAGCTTGTCGCCATCGTAGCCGCATTTGAGGCATTTGTATTTGGTCATGATTACCACTTTTCATTCTTCAGGTCTTAATGAATCAACAATCTTAATTCCTTTGTGAAGCTGCAGCATTAAAATGAACCTAAAGCCCGCCGGGGTTAGCAACAACTTATTGCCTACCTTTGCGATTAATCCCAATTCAACGGCAAAGTTTGTAAAAGCGTTAGTTCCAAGAAAAGCCGATCTTTTAGTTTTCCATTCAAATCTCTTACCAACAGAATTTTTAAAGTACTCAAGCATGTCATTAATTTCAACTGGATATGAATTTCGTGCCAAAATAAATATAGTTTCAACTAAACTGTATATTCCAAAAATAATATTTGACGCAAATGGGTCTTTTACAATGATATTTCTCAATAATTTAATTTGATTATATGAAAGCATATTTTCTGAAATTGATGGGTCTCTAAGTTTTACATATTTTTGTCCTAAGTCGGTCAGTAAATATTTATCATCAAATTTATTAACTAAAAGAAGCTGTTCAGCAAATCTAAGATGATTTCTTATTGTGTTCTTCGAAATTTTTAGAACACCGAAGAGCTGATCTACTGTACTATATTGTGGAAGTGCATATAGTACTCGATTTATGAGATGAATATTCCAAACGCCATAGTCCATTGGTCGGATTGTAAGGAAATTAGAAATACTCGCCATTTTACTATAAAATCTCTCCAAAACTTTTTCTGGAGAATATTGTTTTAAGAATACTCCTTTTTTGTTGCATTCCCCTAAATCAGACGGTCTAAACTGCGGGACAAGTAATATTGGATCTATTTCCCCCGCAATAAGTTTCCCATTGTTTTGTAGTTCTATCAAATCTTTCTTATATCCTAAAATCTGATCTGTAAACTCCAATTTGAAAGGCTCAATTTTTAATTCGATTAAGAATATTTTCTTACGTGCCAACGCTAGAATATCTAAACGTCCTGAAGGGACTTCCATTTGTCTGGCAATTATACTTAATTCAAATTTTAAGTCCAGAATGTCCGTTAAAATTTGGGGATATGTTGCAAGCGCATCTTCTATTTCAGTTTCGTGGACTGATATTTCATCTGTTTTTCGTCTCACTGCCATTCGCTTAGCGGACCCCCTTTGCGTTTTTATAGCGATACAACAAATGCTAGGTTCTATTAACTTTTTATTTTTATGAGTTATAATACTCTGACATTACTCGATTATATGCTTCTGTATGCAATCTCTCGGTTTCTAGATCTTTACATTTTTTGGCCCATTCAGCTTCTGCCAAGTGGACTTGGGCATAAAGCAGCAATGTTCTTCTTTTAACTATTTCTGGCGGATATGGCTTATTTGTTTTAGGCCTATTCTCAAAAAGTTCAAAATTTAATTTTTTCCATTCTTGTCCAAAAATTATTTTTCTCACCATATCAAACCCTCTTAAACCTGCCAATCTTTGGCTCGTAAACTTCGCCGTCGCCCATGAGCTCGTTTAAAACACTTTCTAATTTTTCTTCTTCCAGTCCGCTCTCGCTCAGCAGCGTAACGTATTTTACTCCCTCGCCCTCGTCCATTTTTTCTATCAAATTCAGTGTCACTAACTTCGGGTCTTCGCTCACAGTCTCTTCCACAACTTCTTCTGCAGGTGTGCTTGCTGGCTGCTCCGCAACTTTTGCTTCTGTCTCCACAGCGCCGACTTTTCTTTCCTCGAGCCTGCTCTCCTTCAGCAGCAGCTCCAGCTTTCTGACAAGCTCCCAGTTCGGGTCCTCGATTTTTCTTATAGACTCTGGAGCTATGTACTTCTCTTCGTTGTACTCCTTAATTTTCCCGACAACGTCAACGATGTCGCCAGGCTTGATGTCTCGAAGCAGCTCGATGTCATCCCTGAAGGCACGAACAGTTATCGTATCGCTGGCATCGTCCAGAGTCAGCGAGGCATATTTTCCGTCCTCACTGACAAACCTCGAAACTACTGTACCCATGACCCTGACTCTGGAAATCTTCTCGTTCAGGGGGGTAACGATGAGGTTAGGCTCGAACCGCTGCTCTGCTTTGATGAATTTCCCATCCACCACGTCTTTAATGCAAATTTTTGAAGCAGTGCCTCTCTCGATCGCCATCTAAACCACTTTGTATCTTTCATCCCTCTTCGGGTCGTATATGTGCCCGTCCAACCTGAGCTTCTCAATCGCCTTCTCTGCTTCTCTCTCAGGAATTCCCTCGGTAACTGCCCGCTCTATTATCTCTGACTTTTTGGCAGTGCCGTATTCCTTCTCCAGTTCCTTTATAACGTCCAGCACGTGCGTTAGTCTATCTCTCTGCGTTTTCGTGACGCCAACCATGATTTTGTCGATGTCTACCCTGCCCGTCTCCATGTCAATGCCTGCCTGCTTCAGAGATACTTTAACGAGCCTTATTGCACGTTCAACGTCCTCGAGTGTAGTTTCACTGCTCAGCCTTACACGGGAGGCAGCCCTTGCTATTCTTATGATTGCCCACAGCTGCCGAGCAGTCATTGGTATCGGAACGTCCTCTGCCTCCCTGGCAACTTCTCTCATCTCAACATAAAACTGCTCTATCCTGTTCCTCGCATCCTCAGTAAGCACCGGAAGAACGCTCTGCCTTGCATATGCGACGTATTTTCTCAAAAGCTCTGGCTCGATTTTGGGAGTAATTGATGTTGGAGAGACTACGGTATTGAGTATGTGCTTCGCTACCTCTCTCGTCTCCTCAACAATGTCACGGACAAAAAAAATCATGTCAAATCTCGAAAGTATCGCTGGAGGCAGATTCACCTGCTCTGAGATTGCTCTGTACGCGTCGAACCTGCCGTACTTCGGGTTTGCGGCAGCCAGAATAGAGCACCTCGCTCTGAATGTTGCGAGCATCCCTGCTTTTGCGATGCTCACAGACTGCTGTTCCATCGCCTCATGCATCGCCCCTCTATCATTGGCCTCCATTTTTTCGAATTCGTCGATGCACGCAACTCCCTTATCAGCCAGCACGAGCGCACCTGCTTCTAGAGTCCATCCTCCGTCCCCGAACTCGTCTTTTATAGCAGCGGCAGTTAAGCCAGCGGCAGAAGTTCCCCTTCCGCTCGCATAGACGCCCCTGGGTGCAAGCTCTTTGGCAACGTACTGCAAAATTTCGCTCTTGCCCGTCGCTGGCTCACCCATAATTATTATGTGAGAATCTCCTCGAATTCTTCCTCCGTCAGGCAGCTCAAGCGCAGGCGAGGAAAAGAGCTGGTACATTATCGCCTCCTTTATGTCGCTATAGCCGTAGATGTGCGGGGCTATGCTGTCTCGAATTTTCTCATATATCAGAGGGTCTTTTGACAGCTCTGTAATTTTTTTCTCATCTTCCTTCGTTATCTGCACTTCCTCGAAATCAAACTCGATGTGTTTAAATGAATTCGCCTCGAGGAATATTTCAAAAACCCTCGACTGCTTCTCTTTGAATCTCTTCCGTACAGCCCTCAGAGCGCCGATAACTTCGATTCTGTCGCCTGGAGTGATTTTTCCAGTCAAGTCGTCCTCCAGAAAAATGCTGAGCTGCTTTGGATGCTCGCCACCCCGCAAATCCTCCAGAGATTCCTGAATCAAAATTTTTTGAGCATCCACGAAAGTGGACTCCTGAATCAAAAGCTTGAAAGGACCTCTTCTCTCACAGCTCTCGCACAGAAAAGGCTCCTTCAATTTGCTTCTGTCCTGGCTTATGTGCATCACGCTGCCGCAGCGCTCGCATTCGAAAGCGCCAATGACAAGCTTCGGTCTGACGTCTGTGCTCTTTCTGACGATTCCCTCGACTGCAAGAAATTTCCCAACGTCCTCGCTCCTTATATCCCGAATTAGAAGCCTATAAGTAGCAGGCAAATTTTCAAATCGAACGTGTATATTTATAGGAGTATCGACAGGCAGGTCGATGTTCTTCAACGCTTTCTCGGCGGCAAGTATCGTGGCATCCGGGTTGCGCACCAACTCTTCTGCGAGAGTTATGTCGTATTTGTCAAGGTCATCGAAATTCACGACAAGACTCTTCTCTTCAGGATAGCCGTGCACGACTCTTAAAATCTCTCTGTTGTAGTACGTTCTGAAGAATTTTTCAAACTTCGCTGCTGCATCGCTGACCTCTAAATCCTGTGCACCTGCTTCCATTTTTTTACCACGCTCATTTTATTCAACGCCCATATAATTCACTTTTCATTTGACTTCAGGATAGATACGCTTCAATTGGACAACGCTATTTCACCAGCACGGCATTCACCTGCTGCACAGTAGAAATAAAAGGGGGCTGATATTTCTTTTTAATCCGAGAGCACAGGAAAAGTATTCACCCGCTGTTCTTCTGGAATTATAACAACTCAATCCCGTAAGCATCTTCGATGTTGTCTTTATGAATCTTCCACAAATCTTCTTCTGTGAAAATTCCGGTACTCAGCAATTGCAGGCTCAGCTTTGGAACGCTTTTTGGACTTACAACTGCCCCGGGTCTTCGCAAGTCGTCGATGTAGTCGCTCTCCATCAAAAAGCGATTGCCTTCTTTTCTTGCGCTGATAATATTCTCCTTTGAAGCAATCAGCGAGGGATATATTCCTGACTTCTCAGCCGCCTTTATAAGCGGAGGAGAGTAGTGCTTGATTATTCTTCGAGGGTCGAGAGCTGCAGAATCAGCGAGCTTGCGAAACTCTTTGAAATTTTTCTCTGTTATGCTCTCAGTATGCAGCTGCACTGCGCAGTTCAGGTCAGCGGCAGCTTCAAAAGCATATTCAAGCAGTTCATTGCAGGCTTCAAGAATTTCATGTTCAACCTCAAAGTGAGGTCTTCCTATCTCGCCGAGCGCAACCGCCTCGCCATTTGAAATTTTCTCGCCTGCAATATCAATTGCTTTCCTTGCTATTTCTAGAGCTTTACTTACTGAAAATCTTTTGCACATTGCAGCGAACTCCGCAGGATGCACGCCGAGCACTGGAAAAGATGTAACACCTGTCTTTTCATTTATTTGCTTGGACAAGTTTACAGTAAAATCAAAGAGTTGTCCAAAGCTTTTCTCATTTTTTAATTCAATGCTGCAGTCCTTTGTGGTCTTGCAAACGAGAAACAAAAATTTTCCGCCTGCTTTCTCAAACCTTTTCACTGCCTCGATTCCCCCCCCGTTGATAGGGTCTATGTGCATGTGATTGTCTGTAAAGCTGCGAAAAGGCTTGAAGTCGAGTTTCCAAGCGCTTTCAATGCCCTCTTGTACTTCTAGCTCACTTCCTTCCATTTTTCTCCCCCAAGTTATCAGCTTGTACCAAGCTTAATGTCGGTACAAGTTTTGTCTGCTCGAACAACGCTATCTTCAATGCCAAGCTTCATTCTTTTGAAAAGCTCGATAAGATTTACCTTAGTCTGGACGCAGCCTTCATGAATCAGCGGCACCCCCAGCACCACGCACTTTGTCTTTGAAATCTCGTGCATCGCAGCATTCAAATCCTTGCAGCAGGCAACGCCCAGAGCAGCTTTTGGCCTGACCGCTTTTACTATGCGCTCCACGAATCTCCCTCCGGGCACTATGTAAAAGCCATAGCCGAGGCGCTCAACCTCAGCTTTTATATCCTTGATTATGCACATTCCGCACTCTTTGCAGGCGATGCCTGTTTTCGAGTCGAGCCTTGCAGGGCACTTGATGTGGCGCATGCACTGCGGAACGACAAGAATCCTGTCTCTCGCCTGCACCTTAGCAAAGCTCTCTATGCTTAGATGATTTCTTACTTCTATGCATACTCTATCTACTATTTCTTCTCCAAGCCCAAACGCCCTTGCAACTTTTTCTACTTGAACATGAAAGTTTTCCATCATGAACAGAAGCAGTTTGGGCAGGATGAACCTGTTCTTCTTTATCAGTATAACTCCCAGGAGGAGAGAGACCAGAATGAGGAATAAGAATATAAGACCTAAGGCAATTGAAAGCTTGCCCACAATTTCGTAGAACATTTCCCGACCCTCACTTTTATATAACCAACTATCTATTTAATTCTATCTATGGATTACGATATAAAAGATATTAAACTGGCTGATAAGGGAAAGCTTCGAATAGAGTGGGCGTCTCAACAGATGCCTGTGCTGAATTTGATTAAAAAAAGATTTGAAAGGGAGAAGCCCCTGAAGGATATCAAGCTTGCAGCCTGCCTGCACGTTACGAGCGAGACCGCTAACCTGCTCGATACCCTGAAAGCAGGTGGAGCGAGCGTCGCTGTCTGCGCCTCAAATCCGTTGAGCACGCAGGACGATGTTGCAGCTTCTCTTGTCAAGGATTACAAAATTCCAGTTTTCGCAATAAAAGGAGAGGACAACAAAACTTACTATAAGCATGTTCACATGGCTCTCGATTTGCAACCCAACGTAACCATGGACGACGGCGGGGATTTGGTCTCGACGATTCATGCTGAGAGAAAAGAAGTTCTTAAAAACATAATTGCAGGCACAGAAGAAACGACGACGGGCGTGATTCGCTTCAGGAGCATGGAGGCTAAGGGAGTTTTGAAATATCCAATTATCGCAGTAAACGATGCAAAAACGAAGCACTTCTTTGACAACAGATACGGCACAGGGCAATCGACAATAGATGGAATTCTTCGAGCTACGAATGTTCTGCTCGCAGGAAAAAATTTTGTAATTTCTGGCTACGGCTGGTGCGGAAGAGGCTTGGCGATGCGTGCTCATGGAATGGGAGCGAACATTATAATTACTGAAGTCGACCCCCTCAAAGCTCTTGAGGCTGTGATGGACGGGTACAGAGTTATGCCCATGGGCGAGGCTGCAAA
>JBDRDL010000048.1:0-5384 GCA_043820925.1 Methanobacteriota archaeon
ATTTAAAAAATTTTCAAGAATAGATGCCTTCTTCGGGAAGTTTATCTTCGAGGATTCGAGAATCAAGATTCCTGAAGAGATAAGATTGAGCAGGGAAGATTTTGTAAGATATTTCAAGATATACCTCGGCTCCCTCGAGGAGTCTTTCCCGTTCGAGTACGTCCTGCTCTACGAGCCTATTAAAGAAGAAATCCGGGGGAGATTATCGCTGTACAATTTTTCAATAGAAGACCTGCTGGATATAGTACCTACGGGAGTTAAACGCATAGACGAAGTATGCGACGGGGGCTTGATAAAAAAGACGACGACTCTCATGCTTGCAGAAGAAACGAAATCTAAGAACGAAATTCTCAGCTCTTTCATATTGCAGGGCATAAGGGATAAAGACGGCAATATTTACGTAACTTCCAGGCAGCCATCGCAGGAGGTATGCAAAAACCTTGCGAAGAATATTGAACTGGAGAGAGTTGCGGTAATCGATTTATATCAGGCATTTCATGCTTCAGGTGCAATTGGAATTGTGGAAGAGGAGCACAAAATAACAATTCCTGCGAATTTGACTCTGTTCCAGCATGCGATAGTTAAGGAAATAAAGAAATATCCGAGGGAGATGCACAAAAGAGTTGTCTTAGACGCATACAGCGATTTGCTCAAGCACTACGAATGGAAGGAGCTGTTTTCAATTCTTTGTAAGCAGCTGGAAGGCTTTAGAAAATGGAACTGCACCTGCATCGTTGCTCTGGACCAAAACTTAATCTCGGAAAGCGAGTTAGAGGAACTGAAAAAACAATTTGACAATGTATTTATTTTATCTGGCAAGGGGAAACAGGCTTCGATGAGAATCGCCAAACTATTTGGAGGCGCTCCAAAGCAGAATATAATTTCCATCGCATGAATTTTTCAAGAAAAGCTTATATTTACATTCGTGAAATCTTCTTTTAATTGGGGGTGGCTATGCCAGCTGCTGAAATTTTGGTACTGCTCTCATTTGGAGTAATTGGAAGCGGATTAAAATTCATAGACGAAGCCTTTGATGAGAATGCCTTCAACAAAAAAATTGCATTCCTCATTGCTGCGATTTTAGTTGTTATCTGGATAGGCATCTCGATATATGATGCTTCTGCAGCGACTGTATTATTTGCAATTCTCGCAGGCGTTTTTTTGTCAGGTAAAGTAGATAACCCTGCCTTTAGGACGAGTGCTTTTGCGCTGGCAATCTTGCTATTTTTGAGCGGCAGATTTAGTCTAATTTGGCTGCCTTTCTTCCTCTTAACTCTGGCAGGCATAATCGATGAGAAAGGCAACAACTACGTGGACGCAAAAAAGACAAATAAAATTGTGACGTTCTTCTTTCTGCATAGATTCTCCATGAAGCTTGGGGTTCTCGCTCTCTGCCTTACAGATTGCCTAGCGTGGCTGTACCTATTCGCTTTCCTTACATTCGACATTGCCTACGATTTGGTAGGTGTTATAGCAAAAAAAGCAAACATCAAAACTACTGTGCTATTTTGCAGGAATGTTCCACCGCTACCGCAAGAGCGCATATCTTTTATTCGAAATTTCGAATTAGACGGAATTGTTATCGCTGATGATTAATTTGAGCTAAGTTTTACTTATTTTTTGAAATGGATGTAAAAAATAGTGAAATACCCATTTTTGTGCTTATGTGCCTGGAAAAAATTCAAAAATGTGTGTTTAATTAGATTTAAAATAGCTCTAAGATGTTTTGAAAATACAAAAGATTTATTTGTAAAACATAAATTTTTCTATTGATTTTTAAAAGAAAGTATTATAAACTAGGAAGTCCCATTCATATTTGCCCGATATGGGGTGGCTGGATGAGAGAATTCGCTCGTCGCGATGAAGCCCAAGTAATCCTCTGTCCTGGAAAATCCAGAGGAAGTATAGAAAATTACGTGCTGATGCATGTATGGGGGGAGGGGCTCATTGTGATAAAGCAGGAAATATCAGTTGATGCCGGGGAGGGTAAGAATGCCAAATTACGTAGCTAGAATAAGGATTGTTGATCCAGACGTTGTGGATAGGGTGAGCGTGGAAAAGAGGAGAACGAAGAACGATGCGGTAGTTGGAAAAGTATGGAGGCTCGGAAACTATCAATCTACAGATGACATAGACCTTGAAGATGGAAATTTTTACCTCAGATTATGGCCGTATTTTGAAAGAGTTGATCCCCTGCCTGTGTGGTTCAAAATATACAATAACGGCGAGAGGACGCTGATTGCAAAATGCGTCTTAAGCGAGCTGCAAACAGGAAAGGCGATGCAGTTCAAAGACCTGGGCATCATAGGAAGCAACGAAAATTTTCCTGTGCCGGCGTGCTTGAATTTGGAGTATAGGGTATTGCACTTCTGGTTAGGCTGGCTGGACGCCACCAAAATCAACGGCGTTACGGTAGAGCATCTGAAGAAGCTTGTGGAAAATGGGATAGTAATTGTAAACGATCTGCTGAATAAAGATAAGTATGCGCAGATATCCCAGGTTTTTGGAAACGATACGGCTACAATACTCGACAGGGCTAAACTGCTGTGCGGCTTCTCTATAAATCCTGATAAATTTGTCAAAATCGAAGACAGGTATGCGAGGGCGGTCATGAAATGGAGTGCCGCCAAAGTGGCAAGAGAAAGTGGTGCGACAGAAGAAGATGCAAAAAAGCTTCTCTCGCAGCTGAAGGACCTGTCCCAGGCGTTAATCGCTCCTGTTTTTGAGATACTCAGATTAAAAGACCTTTTCGGGCGGTGAAGAAAATGAGCGATTCAAAGGAAGGAGCGTTCGTAAAGGTAACGATTACTGACCCTGACGTAGCGGTGAGAATCGATGGTATTGAAGTAAAAAAAATACGCTACACAGATGACAAACCTGTGAAGCCGTGGTGGCTGGAAGACTACCAATCAACACAAGAAGTTGACCTTGAAAATGGCGAATTTTATCTAACAATTCTGCCCTACTGGAGGCAAGTAGACCCGCTGCCGGTGTGGTTCCAGTTAGAAAATACAGGTACGCCCAAGCTGCTCGTCGAAAGCGTTTTAACTGAGGGAAAGCCAGCATTCAAAAATGTATCAACATTAAAAAGTGGTAAAAGTATAAACATTGCCGGGTGCTATAGAATCCTGTACAGATGTGCCGTTTTCTCGTTAGAAGAACTGAGTGTCCTCTTTATCAACAGGATAGGGAGGGTCATTAGAAATAAGCTGACATCTGTTGGAATCCTGAAGATTGGTGATTTGGCTGGGAAGGAAGCGTTAGAGCTATCTAGAGCGGCTGGAATAAATGTAATAAGAATGGCAGAGTTCATAAGAAAGGCTGAGATAGCCTGCGCCGTTAGAGTAAGAGGGGATGAATACGAGAGCATCGGCGATGAAAGGATAGTAGACCTGCTGAACACGCCAGTTAGCACTCTGGTGAAGAAAACTGGAAGAACCAAAGAAGAAATCGAGGAGCTCATGGACAGGCTCGGAGACCTTGCAGTCGCAATAGATGCAAAATACTTGAAAAAACTGTCGCTGGAGGACTTGTTTGAATGGGATTGACCGCACTAACTAAGAGGAAATAAACATGACAACGCTAAGCTTATTTGCAACCTTCTATATAACTGCCCAGATAATCGAGAGAGTAGTGGAGCTGTTCAGCGAGTTCGGCTTTCTCGGAAAGGAGAAAAAGACGACCGAATTGAATAAGAGAAAGATTGCCTCCCTGCAAAAAATGCTCGACAAAAAGATAGAAGGCGGAGCAAGCGTAGGTGACCCAGCGATAGAGGACATTGAAGAAAAGATAACGCAGCTTGAAAATGAAAAAGGAGCACTGGAATCTAGGAGGATTATATTCTTGGGAGCTCTTGCTTCTGTCATCGGCGTAGCTTTGTGCTGGCTGGTTGGGATAGGGTTCTTTAAAACTGTCGGCGTAGCGGAGAGCGTTGTTTGGTGGGATAAAATCCTGAGCGGTATTCTGGTCGGCAGCGGTACTAAACCGCTCCACGATTTGATAGCGAGAATAGAGAAGGCAGCAAAAGCATAATTTTAAAAAGCAGCTGCTCCTACTTTTATAGGATGTTGATATTTTTCGATTTAGAAGGTCCTCTGTCGCCGCAGGACAATGCCTACGAAGTTTTGAGCCTCGTAGAGAACGGCAGGAAAATTTTTGAAATAATAAGCAGGTATGATGATGTGCTCACGCTCGAGAGCAGGCACAATTACGAGCCCGGAGATACTCTCAAGCTCATCGTTCCTTTTTTAATATACCACAACATTTCTGAAGAGGATATAAAGAAGGTTTCCCATAAGGCAAGGGTAGTCAAAGGGGCGAGGGGAGTCATTTCAGAGCTGAGGAAAGAGGGCTGGAAAGTCAGGATAATCTCAACAAGCTATGAGCAGCACGCCTTCAACATCGGCAGGAAAGTAGGAGTAGCGAAGGAAGATATTGCATGCACCAGACTTCCATTAAGCAAATATGCTTCCGAATTAAAAAATGCTGACTTTCAGATAATAAGGAAGCTGGAAGAAATAATATTGGATGAAAAAGACGAGCAAAAAATCGTTAAAATCTTGGACGATTTCTTTTTCAACGAACTCCAGAAAACGCCTCTGGGCAGAGTTTTCAGCGAAGTTGCAGTAGTAGGAGGGCAGAGGAAAGTCGAGGCAATGCAGAGGTTTGTGGAAAGCGAGGGAGCAGACTTCAGGGAAGTCGTAGCGGTCGGAGACAGCATAACGGATTACAAGATGCTGAAGAAAGTTAAGGAAAGCGCTGGTCTCGCAATAGTCTTTAACGGAAACGAGTTCGCAGTTCCTTACGCAAGCGTTGGCGTAGCATCAACTACCCTGCGCTCGATACTTCCAATAACCTCTGCGTTTTTAAAAGGCGGCAAAGACAATGCAGTAGAAGCTGCAAGGCGACTCGAAAAATCAGGTAACTACTCCTGTCTGGAAAGCGCAGATAAAAAAAAGCTGGAGCAAGTAATAAATACCCACAAGAGATACAGAATGCTTGTTAGAGGGCAGGCTGGAAAATTGGGATGAGTTATGTCAATACCGAAGGTAGTGCGCAAGAATTCCGATAGGAAGCTGGCATGCCCGCCATTCTTTCTTGCGAAAGCTGGCGGTCTTGCTCACGCAAAGGAAGACAGGATAAGTGGAATAATACCTGAAGAGGACAAGGAAAAAATCAGGGCACTTGTAGAGAGAGGAATGTTCACCAGCATGTCTGAATTCTACAGAACTGCAATCCGCCGACTTCTGAAGGAATTAGAAGCTTACGAAAAGAAAAGAGAGTTAGAAAAAAAAGAGATTTTGGGAAAACCAGCGGAGGAAGAAGGGAAAAAAGTGGAGGAGGATATGAAGGAAATCGTGGATTTTGCTAACAAGTTATATTAA
>JBDRDL010000049.1:0-6096 GCA_043820925.1 Methanobacteriota archaeon
CCTCAAATCTATAAAATTATTGTGTTTGATTTTTCCTTTCTTTACGAGTTTCTCGCATATATTCGTTATTACATTTCCGAAGGAATCGATGCAGATAACTTCTCCAGAAATAGCATTTTTCTCTATCTTAGCTTCGCCGATTATTCCTTTTATGCCCTTTATTTCTTTTCCGAATTCTTCAATTCCTGCGCCGCATGCAAGCTTTGCAGCAACCGGAGCAAAGACGTCACGACCGTGAAATGTTTTAGATTTTGCCTGCGAAGCAATTTCAATAACCTTCTCAATGCTCTCGACGAGGCTGAACACGCCATTGTCAGGACCGACGTAAATGTATTCTTTCGTTTTGATTATTACTCCCTTTCTCTTTGTACCGACGCCAGGGTCAACGACAACGCAGTGTATGCTGCCCTTTGGGAAGTATGGTGCAGAAGAATGAAGAACATAGGCAGCGTGGCGAATGTCGAATTTTTTGATGCCGTGGGTTATGTCGACGATTGTAGCTCTCGGGCAGATGGAGTATATAACGCCCTTCATTGTACCAACGTATTCGCTGCTTCCAAAGTCTGTTGTCAGTGTTATCATAATCTCTCAGCTACTGCATTTATTATGCAGCTCTGCGTTACTATTCCGACCAGCTTTTTATTCTCGACGACTGGCAGCCTCTGGTAGCCGGTTTCCTTCATTATGGCTGTGATTTCTTTCAGCGAAGTTTTCCTGCTTATCGTGCGAACTTTCGGAGTCATTATGTCTCTAACCCTTAAGCCATTCGCTTTGTTCCCAGCCAATATCGCATCCCTGTGAGTAGTCATGCCCACTATTTTCCTGCCTTTCATAACAGGCAGTCCGCCGATTCCCATCCTGACCATCTTCAGCTTTGCAAGAGCCACGCTCTCGTCCGCATTAATTGTTGCGACGTCTGGTATCATTATATCTTCTGCCTTTATATCCCTCATCACCAGCCCATATATATTGGAGATGTTAATATATTATTTGGTCAAATATGACTCAAATGAAGCAGGCGAAGAGCGGCGAGATAACCGAAGAAGTTAGAGCAATCGCCAAAAAGGAGAACGTTGCAGTGGAGAAGCTCCAGCGCAGCATCTGTGCTGGTAGAACCGTTATTCCGAAGAATGTTATTAGAGAAAATGTCGAGCCAGTTGGAATCGGCTCCGGACTGCGGGTCAAGGTCAATGCAAATCTCGGAACCTCGCCAGAGCATGCAGATTTGAAGGAAGAAATCGAAAAGGCAAGGGTTGCGGTCGAGTGCGGCGCAGATACGATAATGGATTTGAGCACTGGCGGCGACTTAGACAGGATAAGAAAGGAGATGCTCAGGATTCCGGTGCCCTTGGGAACTGTTCCGATTTATCAAGCTGGTGTTGAGGCGGCGAAGAAGGGAAAGCTTGTTGACATGGGCGAGGAAGAGATTTTCAAAGTCATAGAAAAGCAGGCAAAGGATGGCGTGGACTTCATGACTCTCCACGCTGGTTTAAACTTGGAGAGCCTCCAGAAGCTGCTGAAGCAGGGGCGCCTCACAGGAATCGTCAGCAGGGGAGGTTCTTTTCTTGCCACATGGATGCTCCACAATGAGAGGGAGAATCCGTTATATAAAAATTATGAGCATGTGTTAGATATTGCAGAGGAGTACGATGCGACTCTAAGTCTTGGAGACGCTCTACGCCCCGGAAGCATTAAAGACTCTACGGACAGGGCGCAAATTCAGGAGCTGATTATCCTCGGCGAGCTCGTTGAAGAAGCAAGAAAGCGCAGCGTGCAGTGTATGGTCGAAGGTCCCGGGCACATGCGGATGAACGAAATCGAGGCTAATGTGATTCTTCAGAAAAAGCTCTGCGGAGATGCGCCCTTTTATGTTCTCGGACCTCTGGTTACAGATATAGCTCCTGGATACGACCACATCACTGCGGCGATAGGCGGCGCTATGGCAGCTCTTGCTGGAGCAGATTTCCTGTGTTACGTCACTCCTGCTGAGCACCTTGCTCTGCCCAGCATAGAGGACGTCAGACAAGGCGTAATCGCCGCAAAAATCGCAGCCCATGCAGCTGACATAGCGAGGGGACTAGATTTAGATAGAGATGATGAGATGGCAAAAGCTAGGGCTGACCTAAACTGGAGCAAGCAGTTCAAGCTCTGCCTAGACCCAGAGAAAGCGAGGGAATTTCGAAAAAAAAGGCTGCCGCATACCCCCGAAGTCTGCAGCATGTGCGAGGAGTTCTGCGCAATGAAAATTGCAAGAGAGCTGAGGAAGTAAACTTAAATTACTTATTCCCCCCCCTGAACTCCTCTAACTTCTTCGCCAGTTTTTCATCGCCAACCGCAAGAATCTCAACCGCAAGCAGTGCAGCGTTCTTTGCGTTGTCTATTCCAACCGTTGCGACAGGCACGCCGGGAGGCATCTGCATCATTGAAAGCAGCGAATCAAGCCCCTCGAGCTTAACATTTCTTGGCAGCCCTATGACAGGTCTCGTTGTATGCGAGGCTATTGCCCCAGGCAGGGCGGCGCTCAATCCTGCAATGCCTATGAAAACTTTTGCCTTTGAATTTTTGACTATCTCTTTTACTCTCTCAGGGCTGCGGTGTGCAGAGGCTACGTGAGATTCGTACTTTACTCCAAACTCTCGCAGCGTCGCTTCAACTTTTCTTACCAGCCCTGCATCTGACTCGCTTCCTGCTATTATTACAACGTCTATCATTTTTTCCTCAACTTTTCCAAAGCCTGCTCTATTCTTTCCACTCCTTTATTTATATTCTCCATGCCCGTCGCATAAGACAAGCGCAAAAATCCTTCGCCAAGCGCTCCGAACGCAGCTCCGGGTATTACAGCAACTTTCGCTTCTTCAAGCAGAAAGTTTGCAAGCTTTAGCGAGTTTTTCTCATAAGCCGAGAAGTTTGCAAACGCATAGAAAGTTCCCATCGGCATAACGCAGGTAACGCCCGGAATCTCGTTTAACATTTTGACTATAACATCCCTGCGCTTTTTGAACTCGACTACCATATCCCTAACGCACTCCTGCGAGCCCTGAAGCGCAGCTATGCCCGCCTTCTGCACAAACGAAGTTGGGCAGGATATGGAGTGCTCCTGAATTCTGTTCATTGCCTCGATTATTTTCTGCGGTGCAGCGGCATAGCCCAGGCGCCAGCCGGTCATCGAGTAAGCTTTTGAAAAGCCGTTCACGGTTATCGTTCTTTTCCTCATCCCGGGAAGCGAGGCAATACTTACGTGCTTCGCTTCGTAGATTGTTTTTTCATATATCTCGTCGCTTATAGCAATTAAGCTATGTTCGACGCACAAGTCTGCGATAGCCTTTATTTCACTTTCCTCAAAAACCGCACCCGTTGGATTGTTTGGAGAATTGAGGATTACAGCTCTGGTTTTTTTGGTAATTTTTTTCTCAACAGCTTCGCTGTTCAATCGAAACCCGTCTCTTTCACAAGTCGGGATAAAAACAGGCTTGCCCTCTGCGAGCTGAACCATTGGCTCGTAAGAAACCCAGCAGGGCTCCGGTATCAGAATCTCGTCCCCGGGATTTGTAATCGCCAGTACAGCCTCATACAGCGCCTGCTTTGCTCCAGGGGTAACAATTATTTCTTTGTCTGGATTGCAGGAAATTTTATTGTCTTTTTCGAGCTTCTCGGCTATCGCTTTGCGCAGCTCTGGAATCCCTTGCGTCGGAGTGTAGTAAACGAAGCCCTCTTTTACAGCTTTGTAGAGTGCATTCTTAATGTGCTGCGGCGTGTCGAAGTCAGGCTCGCCCGCCGCAAGGGTTATGACGTCTTCGCCTTTCGCCTTCATCGCCTTCGCTTTTGCGGTTATCTGCAGCGTTGCAGAAGGTGCTATTTTTTGAACACGTGAAGAGAACATTTTGAACCACTCCTCGAAACTCGTTGCACTCGTTTCTCGTCGTGCTTCATCCTATTATTTTGCGATACTTAACAGTTTCCCTTAGCAGGTTTGTTTCAAAAAAGTTATAAGGTGGTCGCTTTCAAGTTACATCATGCTTAAAATCTATCTCGACACTAACGTGTGGGGCAGAGCATTCGATGAGCAGTTGCAAATGAGGGTTGCAGAAGAAACCGAGGCATTTTTCAAGATTTTGGAGGGAGCGTACTACCAGAGAAAATATTCAATTGTCGGGTCATCGATATTGGATGATGAAATTGAGCAGATAGAAGAAAAAGATAAGAGAGAAGTAGTTGAGGCTATAGTAGACCTATTCGTTGCTGATAAAATTGAAAAATTCTCTAGGTCTCTGCATGGGGGGATTAAAGCCTTAGGGTTGAAGGACAAGGATGCAATGCATTTAGCCTTTGCCATCGATAACTCCGATTACTTTATAACTTGCGATGATGAAATATTATATAGGAAAAGAGAAATTGAAAAGAGATACAAAATTAAAGTCGTTGACCCCGTGGAGTTTGTAAGAGAGGTATTGTAATGGTAGCTAAAGCTGAGGACGTAAAGGTCTTAGGGAAAATAGTTGACATAGCACGAAAAGAGCTGGATCCGGTAGAGTACGCTCGTTTTCTGGCTTTAATCACGCCCAAAAGAGGAGACACCGTAAAGCAGCTCCGAGAACTCAGAGACAAAGAAACCTTTGAGGAAATCGTGGAGAGGTTGAAGAAGAGGGGAGTGGTTATAGCTCCTTGAGTGTTTGCTTATAAATTTGTGGCGATGTGCGTTCCACTGCACTACTTACTCTAAGGTATTAGGATTCTCGCCAAAAACCGCGGTAATACGACTAAGTAAAGCAACACTTGAAAGATTAAAAAAACATTTAGATGAAGATGCGTATAAGAAATTAAATCTGCTTTATGAAGATGCCGTTTACCATTTTAATAGGGGATATGATTTCGATTTAAGATTATCATCCTATACTATAATCGATTTTTATAAGCATATAATGACCCTATTTGGTAAAAGTTTGAATATTGAAAAAATAGAAGATTTGCCTATTAAACTGAAATTCCTATTTATTAAATCGAAATATCCGAGTTAGAAAAAGAGTATGTAGAGCATGCTAGAAATAGTGCGACACAAGTGTGACGAGCTGAGTTTTGAGTCCCCTGGACAACTTCGAGAGGGGGGGCAGCCGATTATACCTCCGTATTAAATAGCAATAAATATAAACCTGAACTATTAGATTAAACTTTATGAAAAAAATCGCAATAGTCGATACGACCTTCGCCCGCTACGACATGGCTAAGGATGCAATAGACGAGCTAAAGAGCAATGCAACTGGAATAAAAATTGTTCGTGCCACGGTGCCTGGAGTGAAAGACCTTCCCGTTGTCTGCAAAAAACTCTTGGACGAAGAGTGCGAAGCTGCGATGGCTTTTGGAATGCCGGGTAAGGCAGCAGTAGACAAGACGTGCGCACACGAGGCGTCTCTCGGAATAATCGCTGCGCAGCTTCTGACGAACAAGCACATTTTAGAAGTATTTGTGCACGAGGATGAAGCGAGGGATGAAAAACAACTTGCATGGCTCTGCGAAAGAAGGGCGAGGGAGCATGCGCAGAATTTAATAAAGCTGCTCTTCAGACCTGAGGAAATGACAAAAAAAGCAGGCACCGGGCAGAGAGAAGGTTTCGAAGACGCAGGACCGCTGAGGTGATGGCATGTACAAAAAAATTCTTCTAGCAACTGATGGCTCTCCATCCTCGAAGGAGGCAGCGAAACATGCAGCAGAGCTGGCAAAGGCTGCGAATGGAAAGATTGTCGCAGTGAACGTGCTGTACTCTGAGCTCAGGTTTCCTAAGTCCAGGGAGGAAGTGATAGAAGAGCAGCGCAAAAATGCAGAAAACATATTCAGAGAAGTCAAAGAAATTGCTGGGAAAAAAATCAAAGTACGCACCAAAATACTTGAGGGTCCTCCATGGGTAAAAATCGTGGGAGAGGCAGAAGAGGGGAAGTACGATATAATAGTCATGGGCTCTAAAGGAAGAGGAGCACTCGGAAGCGTTGCAGAGAAAGTTGTGAGAGATGCTCGCTGTCCAGTCTTGGTCTGCAAGGTCTGAAGATTTCACCTTTGGTGAAATCTTCTACGCTCAAAATTTTCAGCATAGCGAATGCAGCAGAA